>JABACA010000079.1 GCA_014237975.1 Mariniblastus sp.
GCCGGATCAGGTTGATCGTTGGCATCTTGAAAACCAGCGCCTACCAGTCCTTCTCGGACCAATTGGGTCTCATACTGGTTGACCTTGCAACCAAGCGTCACTGTTTTTAACTTTGCACCCACGTGATTACTCTGACAGGTGACAAGAGCCGTCAACAGCTCAAGTCAGCCGGTTGGCGAACAGGAATTCCAGGAAACCAGCATTGTAGCGAATGGCACGCATGGTCAGCAGGTTAAATCCGCCAAGTCGGGGACCTTTTACAACGGGGCGAGTTGTTTCAAGTCGGCGGGAGCCAATGACCAAACCCCGCCAGATCGCCTCAACAAGACGCCATCACGCTTCGGATGGCACCGGTTCAATGGTGGCCGACATGGAGCCACCACAGCATTCGATCAACATGTCTTTACCAAACGAGTGAATTTGATCCCGCTTGAATTCGGCATGCTCTTTGGTCGTCGTCCAGCAAACCGCCCGGCCGGAATTATCCACATGTTTGGCAATCGAAAAACCACTATCGAAGTTGTGGCCGAAGAGCTTCCTCATCATGAGTATCACATAATCGTAGGAATGATCGTCGTCATCCCAAAGAACAACATGGTATTGAGGCTGCCGCTTGGTTTGTGATTTCTGATCCGCCTCGCAATCCACATCCACAGCAATGGCTGTACCGAATCCATTCTCATTCATCTTGATCATCCAAAATATAACCGCGGGAATTCCTTTCAGGTATTTTGGACGTTTTTCCACGAAGAATCAAGTTCCCAAAATCGCACCTGTCGACGGTTCATCGTATTGTGGTGAAAATCGATCAAGCCCGTTATATTGACAGCATATTGTTTTTTTCTTGGGTTTCTTGAGTCCGATCCGGCAGGCAACTCGTTGTAAATAAAGGCCGTTTCACACGACACTTTTACAATATTGGGTCACCCAACCGGCATGCCAGCAGCTCCCGAACAACCCGTATTTTACTTCTGAATCAAACGCAACGGCCCACTGGCCAGTGCCGCTTGGCTCAAGAACAGGATTTGTGATGGCAACGTTTGAATCTTACCTGGATGACAACAAAACCCGGTTTGAACAGGACCTTTGTGACTGGTTAAAAATCGCCAGTATCAGTACCGATAGCGCGTATAAAGAACAGGTTCTCCAGGCGGCCCAATGGCTGCATCGGCGGATCGATGCTCTCGGTTTCCATACCGAACTGATCGAGACATGCGGTCATCCGATCGTTTACGGCGAATCACCCGCCATTGCCAACGCCCCCACCGTACTTGTTTATGGACATTACGATGTGCAGCCACCCGATCCACTGGACGAATGGGAAACTCCACCCTTTGAACCCAATATTCGCGGTGGCAACCTGTATGCCCGGGGTGCCACCGACGACAAGGGACAGATGATTACCCACCTGTTCAGCGTCGAAGCCTGGAAAAAAACGATGGGAGATCTGCCCGTCCAGATCAAGTTCCTGATCGAGGGCGAAGAGGAGTGTGGCAGCGGGGGACTGTATGAATTCCTGGCAGGCAAGTATGACCAGGATCAACCGGTCACGGAAAAACTGGCGGCCGACATTGCCGTCATCAGTGACTGCTCTCAATATGGTCCCGGCCAGCCGGCCATCACCTACGGCTTGCGAGGGATCTGCTATTTTGAACTGTTGCTCAATGGACCGTCCCAGGATCTGCACTCGGGAGCCTTTGGAGGTTCGGTGGCCAACCCGGCCAACGCGTTATCTAAAATGATGACCGCTTTGATTGATGAACAGGGCCGGATCCAGATACCCGGATTCTATGATGACGTGATCCCATTAACCGAACTTGAAAGAAAACAATTTGCCGATCTCAACTTTGACAATGACGCCTATATGAAACAGCTCGACGTCGACGATCTGAGCGGTGAAGCTGGTTACTCCACGCTGGAACGCAGGTGGGCCAGACCCACTTTCGATATCAACGGGATGTGGAGTGGTTACCAGGGCGAGGGTGCCAAGACGATCCTACCCGCACACGCTGGCGCCAAGTTCAGTTTCCGCCTGGTTCCCAACCAGGATGTAGAGAAGATCACCGAGAGCTTACGCACCATGCTTTTGCAGATCTGCCCGGCAGGCATCCAGATGGAACTGGTTGAACACCATGGCGCCCCCGGTTTCGTATTGCCACTGGAAAACCCGTATATGCAAGCCGCCTCGGACGCCATTGAACACGGATTCGGAACGAAACCGGTTTTGATTCGTAGCGGTGGCAGTATCCCGGTGGTCAATTCATTCAGCAGCCAATTGAAGATCGATACACTGCTATTGGGCTGGGGCCAGGACGATGACAACCTCCATAGCCCGAACGAAAAGTTTTCATTGGCCGATTTTCACAAGGGCATTCGATCGAGTGCCTATTTATGGCAGGAAATCGCTAAAATACCGACTTGAAAAACCGTCTTTCCATTCATGCAGAAACACCCCGTACCATGCTAGACCGAAAATTTGTTGTCGCCAACGCCGATGCCGTCAAGACAAATTGCGAAAACCGCAATGTCCAGCACGAGATTGACCAGTTGCTGGAACTTGAAACGCAAAGACGAGACGTGCTCAGGCAAGTCGAGGAATTAAACCGTGACGCCAACGCGGTTTCCAAGACGATTGGCCAGGCCAAAACCGACGAAGAACGGGAAGAGCGCAAGGCCCGTGGTCGCGAATTGCGGGAACAGAAAGATACGGCCCAGCAACAGCACGATGCGATCGATGAAAAAATCCGCGAGATGGAACTCCAGATTCCCAACATGGCGCATCCGGATGCCCCGATCGGCGTCGATGACAAAGCGAACCTGGAACTGGGCAGGGGACAACATGCACCGCGGGATTTTGATTTCACGCCACTCGATCATGTTGACATTGGCAAGCAGTGGGACTGGATTGACTTTGAAGGTGGGGCGCGGACCAGTGGAGCCGGATTCTACTTTCTGAAAGGGGACCTGGTTTTACTCGATTTGGCGATCCAGCAATACGCGGTCAACGAATTGGTGCGACGCGGATTTTTGCCAATGACCACACCCGACCTGGCCCAGGATTCGATCCTGGAGGGGATCGGCTTCATGCCACGCGGACCGGAGACGCAGGTCTACAGTGTCGAGAACTCAAACCTCTGTTTAATAGGTACCGCCGAGATCACCCTGGGCGGCCTGTACAGTGGCGAGACGTTCGATGCCGAACAGCTGCCGCTCAAGCTGTGCGGTATCAGTCACTGTTTCCGCACCGAGGCGGGCGCCGCCGGGCGGGCATCCCGCGGACTGTACCGGGTCCACCAGTTCACCAAGATCGAAATGTTCATCTTCTGCCTGCCCGATCAGAGCGACGCGTTGCACGAGGAACTGAGGCAGATTGAATGCGACCTGTTCGACGCGATCGAGGTTCCGTACCGGATCGTCGATACGGCCACCGGCGACCTGGGCGGCCCGGCCTACCGCAAATACGACCTCGAAGCGTGGATGCCCGGACGGGGCGAGGCAGGGGAGTGGGGAGAAGTGACCAGCACATCCAACTGCACCGACTACCAGGCCCGTCGCTTGAACGTTCGCTACAAGCAGAAGGACGTCAAGGGAACCCATTTTGTTCACACGCTCAACGGGACCGCTTTTGCGCTGAGCCGGGCGCTGATCTCCGTCCTGGAGAATCACCAGAATGCCGATGGTTCGGTCAACGTACCGGAGGTACTCCAACCTTATCTAGGAGGTCGGGAGAAACTGGGAAGCCCCGAGTGATGAGCGGGGCCTTGGCTTTTAACTTTAGTGCGAGGGCGATTTCAGTTCATTATAGCCTACAAGAAATCAAGGCAGCCAAATAAAAAGGTTTGAAAAGCTTGCTAGACAAAAAAACAGCTCCTCGCCAATGTGGCTAGCGAAGACGGAAAAAGAGGGGGGTTTGCCCTCGACCGTCATACTAATAAATACTGTTCGCAAAAAGAATAATTATATGTTTCAGACCACACATATCCTTGTTATCGCTCTGTTGAGCATCTTTTCAATAATGCCGTCCTGGGCGAATGACCCCGCTCCTTTCCCAATCTGGAAGTCGGGCGTAGCGTTGGCGAAGGCTGAAGAACTGCCTGAGATCCGTAACGTCGATTTCCATGTAATAAAGAAGTGGGATAAGAAGTCTGACGGCTACACATTCCTCCACGGCGTCGCTCTCGAACAACACAAAGGAAAGCTTTACGCATCTTTCGGCCACAACAAGGGTGCTGAGAACACGGTCAGTGAAGAGGCTCAATATCGGGTCAGTGAGGACGGGGGTCGGACATGGGGCGCGCTCAAAGTTATAGATGCTGGAGGCGAGCCAGATCTCGCCGTTAGTCACGGGGTATTTCTTGTCCACCAAGGCGCTCTTTGGGCATTTCAAGGTGCTTATTACGGAAAGATGAAGCGCATTCACACTCGGGCCTACCGCCTGAACCAGAAGACAGGCAAGTGGGAGAAACACGGAGTCGTCGTCAAGGACGGCTTCTGGCCGATGAATCAGCCAGAAAAAATGGCCGACGGGAACTGGATCATGCCGGGCTTGGCCGCGGGCCCTTACTCGAACAAGGGTATCTTCCACGCTGCCGTGGCGATCAGCCATGGCAACAACCTCACGAAGTGGGATTTCGTGAAGATCCCCGTGGCGAAGAACGTCAAGGCAATGTGGGGAGAGTCGGCGATATTCGTGGATGGCAAGACAATCTTCAATATCGCCCGTTACGGAGCCAGTCCAATGGCACTCGTCGCGAAGAGTGAGGATTTTGGTCGAAACTGGTCACCGTCAACAGTAAGTAACCTGCCGATGACAACCTCGAAGCCCGCCGCCGGAGTCCTCAGTACAGGCCAGCGCTACCTCGTCTGTACCACCGCGAAGGGAAACGGCGGCAAACGCACACCGCTGACGATCGCGCTCTCAGAACCGAACGAAAACCGCTTCAGCAAAATCTTCGTTATTCGTCGTTCTCGGCATGATGGTAAGCCCGGCGAATCGGCCGATAGACTGAGTCTTTCATACCCATACGCGATGGAACACGATGGTAACCTTTATGTAGGCTATTCGAACAATGGTGGTCGGCACGGCAACCTCAACAGTGCTGAACTTGCGGTAATTCCAATCAAGTCATTGATGAAATCAAAATAGACTCAAAGCGAACCAGAAAACGCACCCAATTCAAACCAGTCTTTCAGCCTGGATTCGAATCGGGTGGTTTAGGTCGTTCTGCCAAAAGATCTAAGAAACGACGCTCCCCGGTGTCTCCTGGACTGGCTTGAGAAGTAAACAGTCGAACGATGCTTGAAATGCTCTCAGTAACGGCGCGTAAAAAAAGCCGGACAAACGTCCGGCTTTCCAAATTCTTTAAATGACCCCTACGGGACTCGAACCCGTGTTGCCGGCGTGAAAGGCCGGAGTCCTAGACCACTAGACGAAGGGGCCAAAAATGACAGGTATTGCTGATTTATCGGCAAATCCAGCCACCCAGATTAATCTCGCCGGAGTCGAGTCGTCAATAGCTACCTAAAGGTTTCACGAATGTTTTCCAACGTTCGCTTTAAAGAAAATCGCTCTACTGGCGATCAATCAGAGTGAGCCAACAGCGAGGCGTCCCGCTCGACAACAAACGCCCAACGGATAGCCGTATCAAGCATCCGCCTGGGACTCGTTCTCGGTCCGCTTGATGGCATCATAGACTTCACGTCGGTGGACGGGCACCTCTTTGGGCGCTTCAATTCCAAGGCGAACTTTATCACCTCGAATTTCGACCACAACGACGGTGATGTCGTCATTAATGACAATACTCTCGTTTTTTTTTCGTGACAGAACCAACATCTCACATTCCTTTGAAATGGCTCAAGAGGCCGTTTTCCAAGCTCCTCCAGAATTTTATCGCTGGGGTTTGACAAAAATTTTATCTACGTCTTTACATCTCACTCTACGACCTGATTAGGGATAGTCAACAAATTCAGGTCGACGAAGGGGACAATTTTGGTCGTTTCGCTATTATTTCGTCGCATAATTGGATTTCTTGACCTATTTTACCGCCAAAAACCGCGTTGTTCCGAGAAAACCTACCATGTTCAGTTCAAACAACAGGCGGCCCGGTTTATCAGCCTGGACATGACACTTCTTCGGAATCGACATAATACTGGCGTGCGTTACCCCCTTAACCTGCACAACCCGCCGAGGGTCCCCTTTATCGGCCCAAGACGTTAGATTATTCGACTCCTTGATTTCCAGTTTCCTAATTCAAACCACCCATGATTGAGTGTTTGATACCCACGCCCACCTGACCGATCCACAACTGGAAGCAATCCGCGATGAACTGCTTCACAGAGCGGCCGAAGCAGGAATTGAAGGAATGGTTGCCGTCGCCACCGATGCGGCGTCCAGTTTGGCCTGCCTCAAAATGGCCGAGCAGTATGAACGGGTCTTTGCTTCGGTGGGCATTCACCCCAATGACTGTCACCAGGCGAGCTCATCCGAATGGGACGCTATCCGGCATTTGGCACGACAATCAAAAGTGGTCGCCATTGGAGAAACGGGCCTGGATCGGCATTGGGACACCTGCCCCATCGAATTGCAAAACGACTGGTTTGATCGGCACATTTCACTTTCCTTTGAATTGAACAAACCGTTGATCATCCATATGCGGGATTGCGAAGAGGACATCCTTCAGTCATTGGGCCGAAACCAGCGCGAGGGCCAGATCATTGGCATCATGCATTCGTTTACCGGGAAATGGGAGACCGCGAAAACCTGTCTCGACCTGGGAATGTATATCAGCTTTGCCGGCATGGTCACCTTCAAGAATGCAGCCGATTTGCGTGAAATTGCTGCCCGCATCCCCTCCGATCGGTTGCTGATCGAAACGGACGCACCGTACCTCACGCCCCATCCACATCGTGGAAAGCGACCCAACGAACCCGCCATGGTGAGGTTTACCGCTGAATGCCTGGCACAATGCCGGGGCGAATCCGTTGAGGAGTTGCAACGAAATACGACCAACAACGCCCACCAGATTTTCCGGTTGCCCGATCAGGTTCAACCTGAAAAGGGACAGACCGGTTCCTGAAAATAGCCGGTCCAACGACGATCCCATGAGATAGGTAATACATTCGTTCTTCAATCGTTGTTACAATAGGAAATCAACTGATTGAGCTGCTCCCACGAGACACACAGAATGGCCCGCAAGAAAAGTAAAGAAACACTTGCCGACAAAGCCGATAAGTACAAATGCTATTTGAAATCGGTCCAATCTCCCGAACACGAAGTCGAGTTCTTTGACCAAGCTTTCATGGAAGTGTTTGGTCGTAAACCTGTTACGTTGCGCGAGGATTTCTGTGGCACATTTGCCGTTTGTTGTGAATGGGTCAAACTTGGAGACCAGCGGACGGCCACGGCAGTGGACTTGGACGTAGAACCTTTGGATTGGGGCCGGCAGCACAACTATTCCCGGTTGAGTCAACAGCAACAATCTCGCATCAGGATCCTGGAGCAGGATGTTCGCAAGCATAATCGTCCCCGGGTTGATGTGTTGGCCGCCCAGAATTTCTCATTCTGGATTTTCAAAACAAGACCCGAATTACTGGAATATTTCCGACTCGCTCGATCCAACATGGCAGATGAAGCCGTGATGGTCATGGACATGATGGGGGGTGGGGATTGCTACTCCGAGGGTGTCGTCGACAAACGGGTCATCAAGAAAGGGAAGAAAGGATTCAATTATCATTGGGAACAGGGACGATTCAATCCGGTCAACCACGACGCCGATTTCTCGATCAGCTTCAAGTTCAAAGATGGTAGTAAACTGAAACGTGCTTTTCATTACCAATGGCGTTTTTGGACAATCCCGGAGGTCCGCGAATTGTTGCAGGAGGCGGGTTTCCGTGAAACTCATGTGTACTGGGAACTGGAAGACAAAGACGGTGAAGACACGGGCGAGTGGGAACGCGGCGACGACGTTCCCAGTAACCCCAGTTGGATTTCCTATATCGTTGCCATTCGATAAACGCCATTACCAAACAGTGGAGCCTGCGGGCCCTGCCTTCCCCCGTAGCGCAACACGTCGGGCAAGGGAAAGCTGCTTTCAGCAATAAAAAAAGCCCAGTTCGCAAACCGGGCTCCGAATGTTGGTTTTCGACCCGCTATTCCAGCAAGCCCTTGTAATTCCGCATGACCAGGTGACTGTCAATCTTTTGAACCAGGTCAAATGCGACCGAAACAGCGATCAAGAGCCCCGTACCGCCGTAAAAGTTGGCCACCATAAAATCGACATTCAATGAGTGGGAGATAATGGTCGGGATGACCGCGACCAATGCAAGGAAGCCCGCACCGACATAGGTAATTCGCTCGATGACTTTCTCCAGGTAATCTTCCGTTCGTCGACCCGGTCGATAGCCCGGAATAAACGTACCGTTGTCTTTCAGATTTTCCGCAATCTCTTTTGGATTGAAGGTAATGGCCGTCCAGAAGTAACAGAAGAAATAGATCATTCCGATGTAAATCAGGTTGTAGACCATCGACAATGGGTTTTGCAAAACGTTACCGAAGTTAGTAATCGAGGTTCCGAAAAAGCTGCTGCCCATCTGCTGCCCCAGCCATTGCAACAGAAAAGGAGGTAACATCAAAAGGCTGCTGGCGAAAATGATTGGCATCACGCCGGCTTGATTGATTCGCAAAGGCATGTATTGCCGTGTACCGCCGTAGACCCGACGACCACGAACATGCTTGGCACTCTGCGTCGGTATTCGGCGCTGGGCCAGAGTAATAAACACCACCCCGACCACAACACTAACAAAGACCATGATCAGAACCAGCATTTTTTCCAAGCCAACTTCACCACTGGTCAAACTGGTCAATTCAAATCGCGCATTGGCAAGCAAACCGGCCAGCGCACCGGGCATGGCAGCCACAATCCCCGCCATGATCAACAGGCTGATCCCGTTGCCAATCCCGTATTCATCGATCTGTTCACCAAGCCACATCAAGAACACGGAGCCACAAGTCATAATCAGGATGGATGTGATTTGCCATCCAAACGTGAGTTGATCACTGTCATTTTCAAACGGCGCTGCGGTCAGGCCCTGGCCCATGACAAAAATCCACAGAAAACCGGCGCTTTGAATCAAGCAGAGAACCACTGTCAGATAACGCGTGTATTCATTTATCTTCTTCCGGCCCGCCTCGCCCTCTTTTTTCAGTTCTTCCAATGGTTTGTAAACGGATCCCATCAACTGCAAAATAATGGCAGCCGAAATATAGGGCATGATTCCCAAACCAAAAATGGTTGCCTGATTTAACTGGCTGGCACTAAACACGGAAACTTTTTTAAGGAAATCACCAACATTGCTGGAACCGATATTCCGAGCGAACTCACTCATTGCTTCCTGGTCAACGATGGGCAACGGTATTTGCCAGCCCACACGATAGATGGCCAGCAAAAACAACGTCAGCAGGATCTTGCGCCTTAATTCTGGAATCGTGAAGATGATTCGCAGTTTTTCTAACATTGGGTCAATTCCCTTTTTAACAATGCACTGAACACTTGATCAGCGTCAGACCAGTTAGGCGAACAAGGCCGTGGCAGTGGGCCAATTCTCCGTCGAAAACCGATGAATGACAATAGGAATTGAACCACCAGAACCACTCTCGTCTGCCTCAACATGAAGTACGCTCACAAATCCTATTTTCCAGCCGACTTCATCTTGTTCTTAACAACGGGCTTTTTACCGGGCAATTCGACGATTTCGCCACCCGCCTTCTCTATTTTCTCCCGGGCTGTCTTGCTGAAGCGGTGAGCAGAAACTTTCAATTTTTTGCTAAGCTCGCCGTCACCCAAAATCTTCAGCACGTCATACTTATATTTTGCCAGGTCCTTGGCTCGCAATGATTCAGACGTTACTTCGTCGCCTGCCTCGAAATGCTCCTCAAGATCGCCCACATTGACCGTACCCACCATCAAGGCAAACTTATTGTTGAATCCACGTTTTGGGATTCGACGGAACATCGGCATGGCACCGCCCTGGAAATGGATCGGCTGGGAAGCCCCGGAACGGGAATGCTGGCCATTGTGCCCACGACCAGATGTTTTACCGAGCCCCGAACCGGTTCCTCGGCCCAGCCGCTTACGGCGCTTAAATTTTTGTATGCCCTCGTGGACTTCGTGGATATTCACAGCTCCACTCCTCTTAGTCGTTGTATTTCTTCTTCTGTTCTGAGTTGCTCCAGAGCATTCAGCGTTGCCTTGACCAGTGTCACAGGATTGTTGCTGCCAAAACTCTTGGTCAAAATATTCTTGATGCCGGCCGCTTCACAAACAGCCCGCACCGCAGATCCTGCGATCACGCCGGTACCCGCACCGGCAGGCAACAGGATAACTTTCGCCGCACCAAAACGGCCCTTGACCTGGTGAGGTATCGACCCATCAACAAGCGGGACTTCAACCATCGAGCGAGTCGCCTGCTTGTTCGCTTTGTCAACGCTCGGCGGAACTTCGTTCGCTTTCCCATAGCCACAGCCAACTTTTCCCTTGCCGTCACCTACGACGACCATCGCTGCAAAACTAAACCGGCGGCCACCTTTTACAACGGCAGCACATCGTTTGATTTTGACAGTTCGTTCAATCAAGCCGGAGCCTGGTGAGTCAGTTGCCACGATTTTTTTCCTCGCAGTAATTCTCTGGGGACCAATGCCCCGAAACATTTCTTGCTAAAACTGTAATCCGCCTTCACGAGCCGCGTTGGCCAATTCGGCAACCCGTCCATGAAACTTGTAGTTTCCACGATCAAAACATACTTTCTCAATTCCTGCCGACTTCGCCTTTTCGGCAATCGCCTGACCGACCAGTTTGGCCGCATCGCAATTGCCACCGTAATCGACCTGGCCAGCCAGATCCTTGTCACGGGTACTGGCGGACGCCAATGTCAAACCATTCTCGTCGTCGATTAACTGGCAGTACAAATGCTTGTTACTGCGAAAAACGCTCAAACGAGGCTTCATGGCACTGCCTTGAACCCGTTTACGAACGCGGTTTTTACGCCGCCATCGCTGCAAGTTGAGTGCTTTTGTATATTTCACTTTATCGTCTCACTCAAATGAGTTTGATGTTTCCTGTCCAATCGAGTCACTTTTCAACTCGCCACCAGCCAAAACGGTCGTCTATTACGTGGCTGCCTTACCCGGTTTGATCTTAACGTACTCACCCACGTATCGAATCCCTTTGCCCTTGTAAGGCTCTGGTTTTCTCAACGACCTGACTTCCGCTGCAAACTGGCCAACCAGCTGTTTGCTACACCCCTTAACATCAATGTGTGTCTGGTCAGGACAAGTCACGTCCAAACCGGTGGGTATGGTTTGTTTCAGTTCATTGGCAAACCCGACCCGCAGCGACAGCTGGTTTCCCTGCACCGAAGCAACGTAACCAACTCCCTGCAATTCGAGTTTCTTCTCGTAACCTTCTTTGACACCAATAATCATGTTGTTAATCAGGGCACGCGTCAGCCCGTGAAATGCTCTCGAACTGCTGTCATCTTTTTGTCGCGAAACCTTAATTTCATTCCCATCAACTTCGATGTTCACCTCGGGACGACAATCATAACTCAGCTTGCCCTTCGGTCCTTCGACCGAAACACTCTGTCCATCGACGTTGATTTTCACACCGTCCAAGATGGCAATCGGCTTATTTCCAATACGAGACATTTGTCTTTTAACCTGTATTCACTATGTCCAAAAATGCCTAATGGCTACTTCACCTACCAGATCTCACAAAGTACTTCCCCGCCAATTTTCTGTTGGCGAGCTTCTCGGTCACTCATCATGCCGCGACTTGTACTGAGAATTGAAATTCCCAATCCATTCAAAACGGGCCGCAAGTCCTTGGCACGGGAGTACACCCGGCAGCCTGGCTTGCTGACTCGCCGAATTTTACGAATCACTTTTTCACCACTGGGGCCGTATTTAAGTTCGATCTTCAAGCAGCCTACCGGGCTGCCATCCTCGCACTCAAAATCCCAGATGTAGCCTTCTCGCTTGAGCACTTCTGCCACACCCTGTTTGACCTTGGAAACCGGCATTTCCACTTGTGGCCGTTCCACACTCACCGCGTTACGAATACGCGTAAGCATGTCGGCAATCGGGTCAGTCATCATAGTCGTGCATTTCCCTTTACATTAATCACGCAGTTTGGATTGAATCGCTGTCGACCAATCCACTTACGAGGTCTTGTATTCTCTACCAACTGGACTTACGTACGCCTGGAATCATTCCCTGATCGGCCAGGTTGCGGAAGCAAATACGGCAGATGCCGAACTTGCGATAGACCGCACGTGGACGACCACACATTTTACAGCGACGTTCGCGTCGTACCGGGAATTTCGGTTCCCGGAGAGCTTTGGCGATTTTTGATTTTTTTGCCACGTATTAACTCTTTAAACCAGTAATAAATTATTTGTTCAGCCGTACGAAGTAACTCAGACCGCGTCGGCTTTCTTTTCTTCACGAAACGGCATTCCAAACAATGCCAACAACTCCCGGCCTTCGTCGTCGTTGGTCGCGGACGTCACAAAAACAATGTTTAAGCCCTGAGACCGGACAAACTTATCGGGATTCAATTCGGGAAAAACAAGGTATTCTGTCAGTCCGAGACTGTAGTTGCCACGACCGTCGAGTGCTTTGCGACTGACACCACGAAAGTCACGGACACGGGGCAGAACCAACGACAATAGCCGGTCCATAAACTCATACATTCGATTCCCACGCAGCGTGACTTTACAGCCAATCGGAACGCCCTCACGCAAGCGAAAGTTGGCAATCGATTTTCGGGCTTTCGTAATAATCGGTTTTTGCCCCGCAATCAGTGTCAGTGCCGCATTGGCATCTTCCAAATGTTTCTTGTCCTGAACGGCCGAACCGACCCCCATGTTAAGAACGATTTTTTCAAGCCGGGGCACGGAATGAACGTTGGAATGGCTGAACTTCTCAGCCATCGCCGTCTGTATCTCATCCAGGTACTTTTGTTGTAGTCGCGGCTTCATCTGCCTTTCATCTCCTCCTCGCAAGCGAGGAATATCGTTTTTTGGTGTATACAAAAAACTAAACTGGAATCTGTTGTCTGTGGTAGATCGATACTCTTAAAAAACATCCTAAATCACTTCATTCGCCAGGCTGACGATTTTCATAAAATTACGATCTCGCAATTCCCGAGCAACCGCACCAAAAATACGGGTCCCACGAGGATTCTTGTCGTTGTCGATGATCACCGCAGCATTCGTATCGAACTTGATATAACTGCCATCGGATCGTCGTGTCGGCTGTTTAACACGAACGATGACTGCCTTGACGATCGTTTTCTTTTTCAGGTCACTACCCGGTATCACGCTCTTGACGCTGGCTGTAATGATGTCACCCAGCCCGGCAAAACGTCGACGTGATCCACCCAACACCTTGATGCACATAATTTCCTTGGCACCCGTGTTGTCGGCAACCTGCAATCTTGTTTCTTGTTGAATCATGGTTCTAGTTCTGGATTCATTTAGTGTTTGTAAGTTGTACTACTCAGTTGCCGGCTCTGCTTCGTCTGCCGTCACGTCCTCTGCAACAGGGTCCAGCCCTTCATCATCAACCTGTTTCCGAGCAGCTCGCATGGCAGCCACATCCACTTCACGGCTTTTTTCGACGACTTCTACCAACATCCAACGCTTCTTTTTGGAAAGCGGCGGGGATTCAACGATCTTAACCGTATCTCCTTGAGCGGATTCATTGTTTTCGTCGTGCACGTAACAAACCGTGCGCTGCCGGACGAATTTACCGTACTTTGGATGACGCACCTTGCGGGGGATTTCCACCACGCGGGTTTTCGCCATCTTGTCACTGGTCACTCGACCTACTGCTACTCGTTTTGGCATTGTGTTTTCTCGTTATCCCAAAAGTGGTCCTGGCTTTCTCAAGCCTTGACTCGATTCGTTAACCGGCGGTTGATTCGGCTGCCGCCTCGCTCGCTTGTTTACGTTTTCGTTCATTTTGCACGGTTTTGATTCGAGCAATCAACTTGCGATTGCGTTGCAGTTCACTTGGCACGTCCAGCCGCTCTGTTTGGGCTTGAACCCGCAACCGAAACAGGGACGTGCAAGCTTCTTTCAAAGTTGCCGTCAACTGTTCGTCGCTCATTTCCCTCAATTCACTCGACGTGTCCATCGTTGTTTCCCGTATTTGCAGGCCAACCCCCCAGGGGTCGGTTTACATGACATTGCGTTTGATCATCCGAACTCGAAATGGCATTTTGTGCGCCAAGCGAGCAAAACAGATTTTCGCCTGCTGCTCGGTGACCCCTGCCAGTTCATATAAAATGGTCCCCGGTCGGATGGTGGCCACCCAAAACTCCGGCTCTCCTTTACCTTTACCCATCCTGGTTTCCAACGGCGTCGAAGTTATCGAACGGTGTGGAAAAACCCGAATGTACAGTTTACCATCGCCCCGGATATACTGCTGTGCAGCAATACGTCCGGCTTCGATTGTCTGTGCTTTGAGCCAACCAGGTTCAAGCGATTGCAAACCAAAGTCACCAAAGACAACCTTATTACCACGAGTGGCTTTACCTTTTATACGTCCTCTTTGGACCTTTCGATGTTTTACCCGTTTGGGCATCAGCGCCATCGGATTCTTCTCCGTAGTTACCTTGGTTAATCCAAACCTGCACCCCGATGTGCCCTTGCGGAGTCATGGCTTCGGTAAAACCGTAGTCAATCTTGGCTCGCAAAGTACTCAACGGAATTGAGCCTGAAATCTGTTTTTCTCTTCGTGCCATTTCAGCACCGCCCAACCGTCCCGCCAGTTGGACCTTGATCCCTTTTGCCCCCGCATCCATTGACTCTTCCAATGCACGCTTCATGGTTCGGCGAAAACTGGACCGCTTGGACAACTGTTCAGCGATCTTCTCCGCCACCAACTGGGCTTGCAGCTCAGGACGTGAAATCTCATTGATCTTGAGGTTAACCCGCCGACCAATCAAATTTTGCATTTCTTCCTGCAACAACTCGACTTCCTGGCCTTTCTTACCAATGATCAAACCAGGACGTGCAACATGCAGGATCACTTTTACCTCGTCACGGGTTCGTTCGATCTCAATTCGATCGATCCCGGCGGCCTTGTAATTTTTGGTCGGGTGCTTCTTGATAAAATCGCGAATCTTTTTGTCTTCGACCAGCAGCGTCGCAAATTCTTCTTTCGGTGCGTACCAACGGCTTTTCCAGCCTTCCATAACGCCCACGCGAAAACCGACTGGATTGACTTTTTGACCCATGAATCAACTCGCTTTTACTTATTCCCGTTAGTTTCCAGCCTAAACTTCTTCGATCTTCACACGGATATGTGACATCCGCTTTTTAATAACAAACGCCATGCCTCTGGCCCTGGGACGCATCCGTTTAAACATCGGACCCCCGTCAATACAGGCCTCCGAGATAAACAAATCCCCTTCACCGACAATCCGACCAGGATTTTGATCCGGATCTTGAGCATTGGCCAATGCTGTACGAATCACTTTCTCCAACATGCGAGCGCCACGTTGTGGCTGATATCGCAATATGTCGAGTGCTTCGTCAACAAACTTGCCACGGACCATGTCAGCCAACGGCCGTACTTTCCGAGGGCTAATGCGTGCGTATTTGTGTGTCGATTTAAAAGCCATAGCTCTGATTCTTTTATAACTTTACGATTGTTTTGGTTCTTACTTCTTCTTGGAGCCGGCGTGGCCTCGGAACGTTCGCGTGGGAGCAAACTCTCCCAACTTGTGACCGACCAGGTCCTCGGTAATCAAGACCTTAATATGCTTGCGACCATCGTGGATCAAAAACGTGTAGCCCACAAATTCCGGAACGACCGTGCACGATCGAGCCCAGGTCTTAATGGGTTCTTTCGAGCCAGCTGCCTCCTGCTTCTGAACTTTCAGGTACAGTTTCTCGTCGACGTATGGACCTTTTTTCTGTGATCTACCCACTCTGTATATCCCTAGCTCTTAACTTTTAATTGGCCATAACGCCTGGATCGACGGCGGCGAACAATCGCCGAGTTGGACGGCTTACGCTTCTGCCGGGTAGCACCGCCCTTGGCTGGCTTGCCCGACGGGCTCACCGGGTGACGGCCACCCTTGGTACGGCCTTCACCGCCACCATGCGGGTGATCGACCGGGTTCATCGCGGTACCCCGAACATGCGGCCGACGGCCCAACCAGCGTTTACGGCCAGCTTTACCCAACACAACGCTCATGTGATCCGAATTACCCACCTTGCCGATGGTTGCCCGGCAAGTCGATGGAACTCGGCGAATCTCTCCACTGGGAAGTGAAATCTGCGCCCAATCCGCTTCGCGGGCCATCAAGGTGGCATTGGTCCCGGCACTTCGGCACAAAACCGCACCCTGCCCGGGACGCATTTCAATATTGTGGACGACCGTACCCAGCGGAATGTTCTTAAGCGGAAGACAATTCCCGACCACCGGAGGCACCTCGGGCCCACTCTCAACCGTCATGCCAGCCTTCAACGCATCGGGTGCGATAATGTACCGCTTTTCGCCATCGTTGTAATACAAAAGGGCAATCCGGGCCGAACGATTGGGATCGTATTGAATCGAATTCACACAAGCCTCGCACCCATCTTTGTCTCGCTTGAAATCAATGACGCGATACATGCGCTTGTGACCACCACCCCGATGACGGCATGTGATCTTTCCCTGGTTGTTGCGGCCACCTTTTTTCTTAAGCGGACGCATCAACGATTTTTCCGGCTTGGCACCCTTGGTCAGTTCAGCAAAATCGCTGACACTTGCGTTTCGGCGCCCAGCAGAAGTCGGTTTGTATTTTCTAATGCCCATGGCTATCCAAAGTCTGGGGTTACTTTCTGTATTCTGCTCTAGAAGAAATCGATCTTGTCATCACCCTTGAGCTTGACGATCGCTTTCTTCCAGGACTTGGTTCTTCCGTATGTAAATTTATACTTTCGAGGCTTGCCTTTTCGCGTCTGTGTGGCAACTTTAGCAACGCTGACCTCAAACAATTTCTCAACTGCATTCTTGATGTCAATCTTGGTAGCTGCTGGATTCACTTTGAACGTGTACTGGTTCAATGCTTCCGACTGAAACATGCCTTTTTCAGTTACCATCGGTTTGAGAATGACCTGATGCGCCTCCAGCTTCAGCCCCTTCCCATCCGACTTTTCTCGATTAGCCGCTCTGGCCATAATTATCTTCTCCAGCTACAGCCTATGATTTTGCTTTTTCTTTAAACGCATCCATGGCATCCCGAGTAATCAGGACACGATGCGGCCGAAGGATTGCCAGTGCGTTCAAATCCGACACTCGCGATACCTCCACCCGCTGAATATTGCGTGCACTCTTGTAAACCGCGGCATCATTCTCGGCGGTTGTGATCAAGGCACTCTTACCCTGCAAATCCAACGCCTTGAGCAAACCCACAATCTCTTTGGTCTGAGGTGATTCCATTGACAAGCTATCCAAAACCAGCACTTGCTCGTCCTGGATCTTGCCCGCCATCGCCATCCGCGTAGCCAACCGAACCGCCTTTTTAGGCAAACGGTAGGAATAGTCGCGATTTCGTTTGGCGAAGCCATGACCACCGCCTCGGCGAATATTCGAACGACGAGAACCAGCCCGGGCATTGCCCGTACCTTTTTGGCGATACAACTTCTTAGTAGAACCCGCCACTTCGCTGCGCGTCTTGGTCTGATGCGATCCCTGGCGACGACTCGCCTGGTACATCACAACCACATCGTGCAACAACTGCTTGTTGATCGACGAAGCGATATCAGCGGGGTCGATTTCGTATTTCCCCACCTCTTTTCCGGTCTTGTCGTAAACTGGCAAACTGGCCATTAAATCAACCTACTTTGTTTGTTTCCTTGACAACCACAAATCCGCCATTGGGACCGGGAACCGAGCCTGCCACCATCAGCAGGTTATTCTCCGAATCCACCCGAACCAATTTCAGGTTTCGTGACGTAATCCTCTTGCTCCCGTACTGCCCAGCCATCCGCTTACCTTTAAACAAGCGACTGGGACTGGCACTCATACCGGTACCCCCGGCATGACGATGGCACTTTTTAACACCGTGGGTAGCCCGCTGGCCGGCAAAGTTGTGCCGCTTCATTACCCCGGCAAAACCACGACCCTTACTGGTCCCGACCACATCGACGTGCCCCACTTCATTCAGCGCATCGACCTTGACTTCCTGCCCCAACTCATAGTCCGACGTGTCACCACGCAGCTCGCGGACGAATTTCTTGGGCTCGCAATCAGGCTTGGCCAACAACTCGATACCGGCCTCGGCGCGCTTTTGAGAACGATTACTCTTTAGTGCGGCAACATGCCCCCGTTCAGCACGGGTGGCCTGTCCATTGCGCGATCGACGCTCTTTAGAAGGTCTTTTTTTATCAAGAAAGCCCAATTGAACCGCCGAATAGCCGTCTTTTTCCTCTGTTCGCAACTGCATTACATGACACGGACCCGCTTCAATAACGGTCACCGGCGTCACCAAACCCGTTTCCGGATCAAACAATTGCGTCATCCCGACCTTTCGACCGAGTATGCCTTTACTCATGACTATCGCCTTGTATTCAATTGGACTTGTCGCACGGATTGATGCCAAAACCAAAAGGTTACCCGCCCTCTGGCCTGGTCAACTTATCCGCACAACTTCCGCGCCATATCTCAATAAGGGAGTTTTAAAACCTGTGATAATTACCAATTACTATTTTGCCGAAGCCTTGATTTTGATCTCAACACCAGCCGGCAAACTCAATTTATTCAACGCTTCAATCGTCTTGGCCGTGGCCTGAACGATATCAATCAGTCGTTTATGGGTTCGTATCTCAAATTGCTGTCTCGCCTTTTTGTTCACAAAAGGACTCGACAAAACCGTGTAACGCTCAATCCGGGTCGGAAGTGGAATAGGTCCATGCACTTCAGAGTGAGTCCGCTTGGCCGTATCGACGATCTCCTGCGCACTCTGATCAAGGATCGAGTGATCGTAGGCTTCCATTCGAATTCGAATGACTTCATGAATCGGACTTGCCACGAATTACTCTCTCCACGTCCAAAATTTATCAAATTGGCCGAAAAAACGGCTATCAAACCAAGCACCGTGAACAACTGCCACGGCCAAGGCGCAACGCAAGTGGCCCTTGAGATTTCTCTCAACGGAATCGGTGAATTTAAGCCTTGGCGATGCTATCGTCAACCGCAAAAGCCCCCTTTTAACCGAGAAATGCTTGGCTCCAAGATTGGAAACCGATACACTACAAAACAGCAGAACTTGATCCGACGCTCGATCGTGGCGCCAGCCGACCGAGCCGCCTTTGCCTGGGAGCAATTAGTGTGATTCAACGCAAAAAAATGCTGATTTTGGGAATGACGGCCGGTTTGGTCAGCTGTCTCGGTATTTCCACAGCCCACTGCCAGGTCACCCTCCAGTTGCCGACGATTTCAGTGTTTGATCTGCAAACGGTCGTCAAGGTCCCCGATGGCGGGACGATGCATTTGGGCGGGGTTCAACGGTCGGCTTACGGCCAAACCAACCGCTCGGGTGGTCTGCTGGGGGGCGTGCCGTTCGTAGGGCGCGGTTTCCGAAACCGTGCCATTGGCTCATCGACCTCCGCCAGCAACGCCAGTATCCGGGTCCAGATCATTGATCTTGAAGAAATGGAGCAGGAAGTCCTCCGCGAAGCTGAGCGAAGGGCGGCTCTCCAGCGCCGCATGGATCCCAACGGTCCGGTGAAAACTCAGCAACAGGCTGACTTCATCACCCGCAACATTGGTCGATCCAGGCCAAATCGCAAACGATAGTGGGAAAAACGGGCTTGGGCCGACCAGGTCACGCTGGTCGAGCGAGATCCCGGATTAACCAGGTCGAGTTTTCGTCTGGCCTTGCGAGATCGAAACTACTGGGACTCGTTGTTTTCCGGTTCATCCAACCGTGACAGCGACCATTGCTGGGTGGTCCCATCGGCAAAGTGCACCAACGCATCCAGCTGGTTTTCGGTCAAATTGTAAACACCCGTTTCCATAATGGGCCATTCTTTATCAACCGGCCCCCAGGCGGCTCGCTGGCTATCCTGGTCGATCGTTCCTTCGACCTCCGTCGATTTATCGGTCGCCGTATTTTGCAGCGTCCCCGCGATAATCCCCTCCTTGCTGATAGCCAATTGGAGAAACAGGGTCGAGTCCTCAACCGACTCGTCTTGTTTGGCCAATGCAAAGACGCCGAGGGGTAACCACTCAACATCGGCAGGTTTCACTTCGGGAATATTGTCGGCAATCGCCTGAGCTTGATTGGCATACGCAACGGACGAGGCAATCGGCTGGCCATCGTAATAGACGTTGTCCCCCTCGTAGTAGATGTTATTGCCGTAATCGTAATAAACAGGCTGGTTCGCTCGGCCATTATTCAGCCAGCTGGTTACTGTGCCTGCCGTCGCCCAGGCCCACCAGTTTTGGTTGTAATTCCCCCAATTCCATCGCCAATTGCCTCCCCAATAGCCGGGGTTATAGACCGGAATATAAATGGGTCGCGGTGGGCGATAGCCGGGAGGACGGTAACCCGGAGGCCGGGATCCTGGCGGCCGATATTCAGGAGGCCTGGTACCAGGTCGATCTTGGCCTGGGTAGTTTCCTCCTCCTGGACGCCCTTCATCGGGGCGACCCGTACCAGGTCGATCACCATCGGGCCGTCCAGGTCGATCACCATCGGGCCGTCCACCATCGGGCCGTCCACTATCGGGTCGATCACCACCAGGTCGATCACCACCAGGTCGATCACCACCAGGTCGATCAC
>JABACA010000007.1 GCA_014237975.1 Mariniblastus sp.
TCGTCGAACACAATCTGGAGGTGATCAAAACGGCGGACTGGGTGATCGACTTGGGCCCCGAGGGAGGCGCAGGTGGCGGAAAGGTGGTGGCCGCCGGACCCCCGGAAAAAATCAGCAAGACCAAGGGTTCAAAAACAGGCCAGGCACTGGCCCGTGCCTGGGGCAAAAAACCTGTCGGTCAATCCAAGCCAATCCAAAAACGCAAACCAAAAGCGAAGCCGGCCCAATCGACTGAGATCAAGGTTCGCGGCGCTGATCAACACAACCTGAAGATGGTTGACGCCGATATCGCCAGGGATCAAATGACCGTCTTCTGCGGCCCCAGTGGCAGCGGCAAGAGCTCGTTGGCGATGGACACGATTTATGCCGAGGGGCAGCGGCGTTACGTGGAAAGCCTCAGCTCCTACGCTCGCCAATTCGTCAACCAGCTTGAGAAACCGAAAGTCGACCAGATTGAAGGTCTTTCACCGGCGATCGCGATCGAACAGAAAACCCTGGGCTCTACCCCTCGCTCCACGGTCGGTACGATCACCGAAGTCTACGACTATTTGCGAATCCTGTTTTCACGGCTTGGCACAGGGTATTGTCCCGAATGCTCGATTAAAATCGGAACCCAGACCAGCGACCAGATCGTCGACAAGATCATGGAATACCCGGACGGCACCAAGCTGATCCTGTTGGCCCCGTTGGAACTCGATTCGTCCCAGTCTTACGACCAGTTGTGGGATGAGATCCGATCCAAGGGTTTTGTTCGAGTGCGGTTGGACGGCATGATCTATTCGGTCGATGAAGCCCCCTCTCCCAATCGGCGCTCACGGCACAGCGTGGAAGTGGTGGTGGACCGATTTGTCGTGCAAAAAAAATCCCATGGCAGGATTGCCGACAGTGTCGAGGCTGCCTTGTCCCTCGGTGCCGGTGTTCTGTTGATTGCGGTTCCCCAGGAAGATGTTCCGGAAAAACTCTGGACCACCATCCGTCACAGTCAACACCTGGCGTGTGAGCAGTGTGGTCGCAGTTTCGAAAAGCTTTCACCCAACAACTTCTCGTTTAACAGCCGACTCGGCTGGTGCAACGACTGCGAGGGAATTGGCACCCAAACCGGGGCAGATCCAAAAATTGTGATCCGGGATCCGGAACGCTCACTCCGCGAAGGCGCCGTCGGCTTGTGGCCGCAGCTCAATACCAGGCTCGCCAAACGGATGCTGGAAGTCTTTTGTAAATCGACCGGTATCCCGATCGATACCCCGTTCAATGAATTGGACGCCCGGCACCGCCGGCTGGTTTATTACGGGACCAACGATCGCTGGTTCGATGTTGTCGACAAGAAACAGGTTGTGTTTTCATTCCAGTTCAAAGGGGTTTACCCGACATTGGAGGAGGCCTCACGACTGTCGCCTTCTTTAAGGAACAAGATGCAATCCCTGATTGGCGAGGTTGAGTGCGGTAGTTGTGGCGGTAGCCGACTGCGGGATGACGCCGGAGCCGTGCGGTTCCGTAAACACGTGATTGACGGGCTCTGCCGGATGCCATTTGAACGGCTGGCAGCCGAGATTCACAGTTGGAACCTGAATCCAAGAGAAACAAAAATTGCCGGTGAATTACTGCGCGAAATCACCAGTCGTGTCGAATTCCTCAACGATGTAGGGCTGCAGTACATCACGCTTTCGCGGACCGCTGGCTCGCTGTCCAGCGGGGAAGCGCAGCGAATTCGACTGGCCAGCCAACTGGGAAGTGGCTTGTGCGGGGTTCTCTACGTCCTGGACGAGCCCACGATCGGACTGCATCCACGTGACAATACACGGCTGCTTTCGGCACTGCATCGACTGCGAGATCTTGGAAACACATTGATCGTTGTCGAACACGATCGGGAAATTATCGAGAATAGTGATCAGGTTTTTGATTTTGGTCCCCAGGCCGGCACCGGCGGTGGCCAAATCATTGCCCACGGAAGCCCCGCCCAGGTCCAGAAAAAACGAGCCTCGGTGACGGGTCCCTACCTGAGCGGCAAAAAGGCGATTCCCATACCGAAGAATCGACGCCCCGCATTGATGGTCGAGGACGGGCCGGGAACCAGTAAATCGAAGAAGGCCACGGCCAAGAAAAATTCATCGACGAGAAATTCGAGTCATCAGCCATCGGCACCGCTGGCCAACACCATCAATATCCTGGGCGCCCACCACAACAACCTGAAAGAGATCGATGTTCAGATCCCCCTGGGTGCCCTGACCGTCGTCACCGGGCCAAGTGGCTGTGGAAAAAGCTCGCTGATCAATGATGTACTCTACAATTCACTGGCCAAACGATTGCACCGGGCATCCACCAGCCCTGGTGGCCATCGGGGTATCACGGGAATCGAATATATCAACAAGGTGATTCGGGTCGACCAATATCCATTGGGCAACAGCCCGACGTCCAACCCGGCTACTTACACCGGTGCGTTTGAACTGATTCGCAACCTGTTCGCCCACCTGCCCGACGCCAAGCTGCGAGGTTACACGGCGCGACGGTTCAGTTTCAATGTGCCCGGTGGACGTTGCGAAGAATGCCATGGGAACGGACAGATCTGTATTGAAATGCATTTCCTGCCGGACGTCTGGGTGCAGTGTGAATCGTGCCACGGGCGTCGCTACAATGACGAGACGCTGGCCGTCCGATTCAACAACCACTCGATCAATGACGTCCTCGAAATGCCGTGTGGCGAAGCGGTCCAACTGTTTCACAACATCCCCAAGATCCGCCGGATCCTGCAGACCTTGTGCGATGTGGGACTCGGTTACGTGACCTTGGGACAAAGCGCCCCAACACTCTCCGGTGGCGAGGCCCAGCGGGTCAAACTGGCGGCCGAACTGGCCCGTCCCGATACGGGCCGCACCCTGTATCTGTTGGACGAACCGACCACCGGACTGCACTTCGACGATTTGGCCAAACTCTTGGAAGTCCTGCAACGCCTGGTCGACCTGGGCAACAGCGTGGTGCTGATCGAGCACAACCTGGACATCATCAAGGCGGCCGACTGGGTTATCGACATGGGACCCGAGGCCGGAATCGGGGGTGGACAGATTGTGGTTCAAGGCACGCCCGAGATGGTGGTCGAGTACGCCACCCAGGCCCAGCAGCCCAAATCGAAACTGGCACCGAGTTACACCGGTGATGCGCTGGCCAGTGTTCTGGCGGCCGGGCCGTATGTTAAACGGGTCGAATACGATCCGAACAAGGTCGACCGCTGGCGGAAGGACGATATCGAAATCGAGGAGATCGGTGAGTCGGCCAAGATGCCGTGGGAGTCCGACGGCCGCCGCTGGCACACGATGGATCGGGTCGGTCGCAAGGGCGAGCCGGTCAACTGGGATGGCCAGATTTTGGAACGGGTCGTCGACAGGATCCAAGAGGAAGATGGCTTTGCCGAGACCGACTGGTCGGAGCGGACGGTGGTCGAGATTACCGGCCAGAAGAAGTCGCAGGGCTGGTTCTTCCACGCCATCACGGGCGAAGCGTGGCTCGTGAAAATGAAATTCCGCGTTCGCTCCCGAACCTTCAAGCGGGACGAACTGGTCGAACAGATCCCGCTCCGCTCGGCCAACGAGATGGACGACCTGCCGATCTATGGCAATACGCCGCGGGTGCGAGTGCTGAATAACAAGAAAGGGTTCCAGGAGATCGAGATCCGGGCCCACTCCTGGCAGGAGATCAACATCCCCGAGTTCTGGGAATTTGTGGACGAGGCGATCGCCAGCTTCCAGAACCGCGCCAAGCGGGTCGAAATGAACATCGACGACCATACGCCGTGGGCCAAGCTGGGCCAGAAATGGCACTTCATGGAAAAAGGATTTCCCACTGGCCGCAAGGTCGAGTGGAAGATGGAGGTGCTGGAAGTCCTTCGCGACCTGCTACAGGAAGTCTCGCCCGAGGCGAGTTTCCTCTGGAAGAACAAGCAGGTGGTGCATCTCTACCTGCCCGAGCAGAAAGACCCCTGGGCCAGCATCCAGACCAAGAAACCGGACGCCCTCTGGCTGCAGCTCTCGGGTCCCGAGAACAGTGTCTCGCTGGGGCGGGTGGCCGACCTGGCCGACGACCCGAGCGTGACCAGCAAGGCGGGCAAGGACGTGGTCCGCATCAACCTGAAACATGCCGACCAGTTGAACCAACCCGATTTCAAACAGTTTTTGCGCGAGCACCACGACAGCCTGGCCGACCGCGCCTGAGACCTTGAACCGAAACAGCGAACGAACCCGTCATGAACCAATCGATTGCCTCCCAGATCCCCAAGAACCTGCTGTTCCGCTACCGCTTCCCCTGCCTGGCAACGGACATCGCCTGGTCGGCCGATTTCGAACTGGACGCCACCCACCGGATGCCCTGTTTTTCGATTCTGGAGAACAATGCCCATTTCGGTGACCTGCGAATCGGCTGGCGGCCCGAGGGCCTGTTAGTCTGGGCCAAGGTGACGGGCAAAAAACAGTCGGCCTGGTGCCGCCAGACGCAGCTGCTCGAGAGTGACGGGCTGCAGCTCTGGATCGACACCCGCGATACGCAGAACATTCACCGCGCCTCGAAGTTCTGTCACTGGTTCGTACTGACGCCCGGTGGCGATGGGGCGAAGCACGAGAAGCCAGTGGCCAGCATGCTGAAGATCAACCGGAGCAAGGATCACTCGCCCACCATCAACCGGCACAAGGTGAAGATCGCCAGCCGCTTCGACAAGACGGGGTACGAGCTGCGGGCCATGATCCCGGGGGCCACGCTCAACGGCTGGGACACCGACGAACACCGCAACCTCGGCTTCTACTACGCGCTGGTCGACCGGGAACTCGGCTGGCAGACCCTGGCCGCCGGCCCCGAACTGCCGATCGCCGAGGACCCGAGTCTCTGGTGCACGATGCAGCTGCGGTAAGTGTGCACCTTTCCAAGTGCACCGGCCCGATCGATCGAACGTCCAGGCTCCGTAGCACGTATCCCAGCAGCGGCGCATAAAAAAAGGGCAGCCCCACAGGCTGCCCACTCGTTTTTTCGTTTTTTAAACGACCATGTTCGGCCCACTTAACGACGGCGTCGACGGTGCATCCCCAGACCGGCCAGAGCGGCCATGCCAAAGATCGTCAATGTCGTCGGCTCGGGGACGGTCCCCCACATCCCGTTGGTTCCACCCATGTATTGGTACGTCGTCTGGACATTGGTGATTTCAAAATTGATTGGAGTTGCACCTAAGTTTGAACTACTTTGCAGCAATACGTATTCGGCCAAACCTTGTCCGTAACCATATCCATCCGTTTCGATCGTGTGCCAATAGTCATACCAGTTCGTTCCGTTTGCATTCTGGTAGTACCAGTCGTAGGTGTAACCGATCCCTGTCCAGGGAAAGGGATTCGGGTGGAGCCCAAGACGCCGTCCATCTCCCGCATAACTCGCAGTCCACCAATCGTTATAAAAACCAACGGGTTCGGTCGCCGTACCGGCATATTGTTCAAAAAATTGGGGTTGGCCGGGGCCACCGTCATTATCGTGGTTGTACATTTGACCGTTCAGGCTGGGCAGCCAAGCATCATGGCCTGGGGGGTTCGTGGTATCCGGGACATACTTTCCAGAAGGAAGGTGCAAGCTTGCCTCGAATGAACCGGCTTGGGTGATATCAACCGACTGATGAAGGTTTGGACGAAAGATGGCATCTTTGTCGACCCACATTTCAACGATATAGTTGTTGTGATAACCAAAATCTTGGTGTTTCAACCCTGTATCGTACCCCATTCCGGAGACCTGCGCTGCCCTTTGAAAAACGCTACCATCTGCGTACGGACCGGCTTCAAGATCCCATTGGTCTTGGCGAGCATGCAAATACTTTCTGAGTTCACCCGCCTTGGATAGCCATGGCGTCGTCGCAGAGTTAACGCCATCAAGACTACCAACCGGAACAGTCCCGTTGGCTGCATAATTTGTCCTGATATGGTTCGAATTCTTAAGCACACTGTGCGTTCCACCTACACCAAAAATTGCATCACCCGCGTTAAAGTTATACTGCATTAGTACCTGAGTTTTTCCGCCTAAAAGCTGCCGCCACTCGGGTTTTGTTAATGCCAAATAGTTGCCATTCTGTTGGTCATTCCAACCCCCTCTCATATCCGGCCAGTTCTCTTGGAGAGCTTTAGTTACTTTATTGTAAGAATGAATAGAGTTATCAAAGTGACCATCCTGCCCCAGGCTTTCGGTCGGCAGGCTCAACAGAGCCGCGGTGCAGGCCAAGGTAACCAGGCCGGCGAATGTTTTGGTTTGATTGCGTAACATGTTGTGTGCTTTCTCTCTTGTGATGAATGTCTTGGGATGGATGTCTGCCGATTTCGTTCGTCGCTGGGCAACCGATCGAATCGGGGCCTGGCAACCAAGGCCGCCCCCAAAGAATGGGTGAATTCACACCAAGCTCGCGCCTGGCTGGGGACCAGAATAAAAGCACGAATGGGGCCGGTCAACAAAGCATGTGCCGATTCTGCCGAAATGACCCAGATTTTCCAGGCGGTCGAATCTGGCCAGTTCGACCGGGCGGCCAAGTGGTAGAAAGGCCGGAAAGCCACCGGACGACTACTTGTCGTCTTCGTCGATCTGCTCGATCGCCTTGGGAAGATCGGGATCGACGATCCCGTAAGCGCCGCGGCCATTGTCGCTGATCCGGTTCTTGGCATCCTCGACAATCTCCTCGACATCCGCTCTCCAGAACGCCTCTTTGGCATTTCGATCGGCCGGCACCTCGAGCGGCCGAATCAGGCGAAAGCCGCTGCCCAGCCCGGGCGTGTCGGTGTACCACCAGGGGCTCTTGGGAAAATTCGGGTCCTCCAGCTTCCACTCCTCGTCATCCGAGGCGAGCCGGGCGGCGCTGCGACAATCCTCCAGCTCCAGTTCCCAGGAACCACCCCGCAACACGCGGGGATAGACGTCCTCGGGCGCGTTGAACGTGTCGGCCACGGCAACCGTTTTCCCCTCGAACTGCCCGTAATGATCTTTGTCGTACTCGTCCAGCACCCATTCGGCCACGTTGCCATACATGTCGTACAGCCCCCACGGGTTTGGTTCCAGCTCACCGACGGCGTGCCGCAGTTCGTCCGAGTTGTCGTAATACCAGGCGTGGTCTTCCAGCTCGTCCGGGTCGTCGCCAAAGTAGAAGGCGGTGGTCGTGCCGGCGCGGCAGGCGTACTCCCACTCCGACTCGTACGGCAGCCGGTAGAACTGGCCACTCAACAGGCTGAGCCACTTGGTATACTGCTTGGCGGCGTACTGCGTCATGGTGGCGGCCGGTTCGTCCGGTTCCTCGCCCGCCTCGAAGGTGAAGCTCGGGTCGTACAGCGAGGAGGGCGCCGTGATCGCATCCTGTTCGTTCTCGTCATTGACGATGCGGGTCTTGGCCTGCTGGAACGACTTGAAGTGTTTGTCCAGCTGCATGTATTTCTTGTATTCGTCCCAGGTCACCTCATGTTTGCCGATCCAGAACGGCTGGACCGTGACCTCGAACTGGGGACCCTCGTCATCGCGGCGATCCTCTTCGTCCTCGGGGCTACCCATCTGGAACGTGCCGCCGGGGATGGGGACCATCTCGAACGTGACTTCGGTGCCGGGGATGGTGGCCGTGTAGGGGACCATGAACCCGTGCTCGGTCTCTACGAAGCGGCCCTCGGCCGGTTTCTGTTTGACGATCCCCAGGGGTAACTTGTTCGCTGCCGAATCCTGGTCCGCCCGGTCGCTGGCAACCGGGTCCTGCATGGCCGCCACAGCGGTCCACGACGGGCCGGTCAACAAGGTGAAAAACAACAGGCCGGTCAAGCAATTTATTAA
Organism: Mariniblastus sp.; assembly: GCA_014237975.1. GTDB lineage: Bacteria > Planctomycetota > Planctomycetia > Pirellulales > Pirellulaceae > Mariniblastus. The sequence goes on from JABACA010000007.1 coordinate 7,813, forward strand.
ATCAAGTTTTGTCATATTCTGTGTTGCTGCCTTCAAAAACAATTCCTGGTGGATCACGCGGCACGCGCTCCAAACTGAGCCGGCTCGTGTTTCATCATTATTGTTGGATTGTCATCGGCGGGAAACCTCCAAACTGCCATCGAATGTGGGATGCCAGCGTTTTTCGGGCCTTCCGTTGTGACACGGGCGCTCCTGCGAGACAAAAAAACGCCGCCCGCTCACGTGACGGTCTCGGTCAATTCGCCGACCAGGTTGCGTTGCAGTTCGGTTTTGACATCTTCGGCCGACAGGTCGCGGGTGAACAGGTACATCAACTTGGCCAGGGCCGCCTCGACGGTCATGTCGTGGCCCGACACGACGCCCGCCTTTTGTAGCACCGTGCCCGTTTCATAAGCCGTTTGACGAATCGAGCCGTGGCTGCACTGGGACAGGTTGAGGATCACGATTCCCGCCTGGCACGCTTGCTGAATGCACTCGACAAATCCGCGGTTGCAGGCCGGCCCATTCCCATCACCGAATGATTCGAGAATCAGCGCTTTCAAGGGTCGCTGCAACACGTTTTCCAGTACCTCGACCGAAACACCGGGGAACAGCCGGAAGGTGGCGATCTCCTGTTGCTGCAGTGATTCGACCTTCAGTCCGTTTACCACCTGGGGGACTTGGCGAACCCGATCCTGAAAGACTTCCAACTCGGTACCGGCCGTCCCCAGCGGCGGGTAGTTGGGCGAGGAAAAGGCGTTGAAGCTGGAAGCGCTGCACTTGGTCGCCCGGCAACCGCGCAATAACTGGTCGCCAAAATAGATACAGACTTCGGGAATCACGTATTGGGCCGCCAGGATAATGGCCGTCTTGAGGTTCTCGCGGGCATCGTTGCGGACTTCGCCCAGCGGCAACTGCGACCCGGTCAGGATGACTGGTTTACCCAGTCCCCGCAACATGAAAGGCAACGCGGAAGCGGTGTAGGCCATCGTATCGGTCCCATGCATTACCACGAACCCATCGAACTGGTCGTATTGTCTTGCAATGTCACCGGCCAATTTCAACCAGTCCGCAATTTGGATGTTGGAAGAGTCGATCACCGGATCGTATTCCTGCACCGCAATCTGTGGCATCGACGGGTTGTTCAACTCGGGCATCAGGGCGAGCTGTTTCTCGATGAATCCCGCTTCGGGTCGCAGGCCGTCGGGACCGGCAGCCATGCCGATTGTCCCGCCCGTGTTGATGATACAAATTTTCTTCATCTGCTTTGCGACGCCTTGGCTGACCCGTTGGTTCTTGTTGACAACCGAATTGTTGCGCTGAGTATTAAGAGTTCGCCTGCATTGGATTGACGAACACAACATTATCGGGGATGCTCTGAACATCCAACCCTATTTTTTTCTCCAGTCTAAGGTATCTATCATGGCGAAAGAAGCGGCCAATTCCCCCACCCCGATTCCTGTCGATGAATCCAAAGCGATCAGTTGCTATGCCAACTTCTGTCGCGTTACGGGATCTCCCGAAGAATTGATTGTCGATTTTGGCATGAATGCCCAGCCGATGGGTGCATCGGAACAACCGGTGGAAATCCAACAGCGGATCGTGCTGAACTTCCATACGGCCAAACGTCTGCTGCACGCCTTGCACGTATCGGTACAGCGGCACGAGGAAGTCTTTGGCCCGATTGAAACGGATGTCCAAAAACGGGTCAAACCGAAGGAATCAACCTAGCCTGCCACCCTCTGGCACGACCCAAGCTGGCTTGCCTCGCTCCGCCGTTGCGCGGAGATTTTGGACGCCTTAACGAGAACCGGAAAGCAGTATGAGCTATTTGACCATCGATGATGTTGAGGTTTCGGGTAAACGAGTCTTGATGCGGGTCGATTTCAACGTACCCCTGAATGACCAGGGAGAAATCACGGACACGCGGCGAATCGAAATGGCCCTGCCATCGATTAAAAGCGTGGTCGATCGGGGTGGCAAACTGATCCTGATCAGCCACCTGGGCCGACCCAAGGGATCGGTCAACCCGGCCATGAGCCTCCAGCCGGTGGCCCGCGAACTGTCCCGCATGATGGACCAACCGGTCATGTTTGCCCACGACACGGTGGGCGACGATTCCCGGGCCAAAGTGGATGCGTTGGACGATGGTGGGATCGTGCTGTTGGAGAACCTCCGTTTCCAGCCGGGTGAAAAAGAGGGGGACCCGGTCTTTGCCGCGACGCTGGCCAGTTACGCCGACATCTACTGCAACAACGCATTTGGAACATGCCATCGTGCTGATGCATCGATGGTGGCCGTCCCCCAGGCGATGCGGGGCAAACCGAAAGTGGTTGGATCGTTGGTCGAGAAAGAGATCGAGTACCTGAGTACGGTGATCTCCAACCCGGAACGTCCCTTTGTTGCCATCCTGGGTGGCGCCAAAGTATCGGACAAGATCAACGTGATCAACAATCTGCTGGGCATCTGCGATCAAGTTTTAATTGGCGGCGCCATGGCTTATACGTTTTCGTTGGCCCAAGGTGGCTCGGTGGGCAACAGCCTGGTGGAACCCGACAAGGTGGAACTGGCAAAGGAACTGATCGAGCGGGGTGGCGAGAAACTCGTGTTGCCGATCGACACCCATGCGGGTGACGCGTTTGATGCCAACTGCAATAAACGGGTCGTACCGGCAGGCCAGATTCCCGATCGATTCGAAGGCCTCGACATTGGACCGGAAACGGCTCGACATTTTGCCTCGATCATTCATGGCTGCAAGACGGTGGTCTGGAATGGACCGATGGGCGTTTTTGAGATGCCACCCTTTGATGAAGGGACCAAGATCGTGGCCCAGGCGATTGCCGACACTTCCTGCACCAGCATCATCGGAGGGGGGGACAGTGCTGCGGCCATCGCCCAACTTGGATTTGAGGACTCGGTAACCCACGTCAGCACGGGTGGCGGGGCAAGTTTGGCAATGCTGGAAGGAAAAAAGTTTGCAGCCGTTGAACTGCTCGATCAAAAAATGGAAGTGTCCGGTCAGGAATGACCCGCCTAGAATGGAGCAGCCGACGTATGTTTGGGTGCCATTTTCGAGGTTGTCCAGTCGCCAAAATGACCCCGTTGCGAGTATTGCGGTTTGGTACGCCAGATTCGATTAAACCGGCTGGTTGGATTGCCAGCTGTACGGTTTTTTGCGATGTTCCGATTTCTCGGAGTCGGTGACGTCCGAAGCGAATCGTTTTGTTGTTGCCCGGTTCCCAGTCCATTTCCATCCCAGTTACGCGATATAATCAACCGGTACCTGTTCCAACCCACCCACTGGTCATGCCCCCGACAAACGAACCCAATTTGACAAGCGCTCGATCGACCCGCGAACTGATTCAAGACGTGATGCGGGCCGAGTCGTCTGCCATTCGACGAACGGCAGATCGCATCGATGAACAGGTGGAACATGCGGTCGAACTTCTGTTTCAGTGCAAGGGGCGGACGATCGTGACGGGTATGGGAAAGATGGGCTACATTGCTCGCAAGGCGGCAGCCACATTTTGCAGCACGGGGACGCCAGCCGTGTTTCTACATCCGGGCGAAGCATCGCATGGCGACCTGGGAATGGTTGGCCAAGGCGACGTGCTGGTTGCATTATCCAAGAGTGGTGAAACAAACGAAGTAAACTCGATCCTGCCTTACATGCACCGTTTCGATATTCCCGTCATCTGCTTGACCGGCTGCAAGACCAGTGAGTTGGCAACTCGCAGCACCGTCACGATTGATGTATCGGTCCCGGCAGAGGCAGACACGATTGAACTGGCACCCACCAGCAGTTCCACGGTGGCCCTGGCCATGTGCGATGCGTTGGCCGTTGCCTTGATGCAAATGCGAGGTTTTACCCGAGAGCAATTCGCCCTGTTCCATCCCGGCGGCAACCTGGGACGCAGGCTGTTAGCCACCGTAGAACACTTCATGCACGCCGGCCAGGAATTGCCGACCACGCAAAGACAGGACGTCCTCCGCAACGTGATTGTCACAATGAGTGAGAAACGACTGGGCGCCGCCATCGTCGTGGATGACGACAACCGGGTGCTGGGCATTCTCACCGATGGAGACCTGCGCAGGACCTTCGAGCGTTGCCAGTCTCCACTGGACGAAATCGCCGCTGACTGGATGACGGCCGATCCCCAGACGATCGGAGCCGAGTCACTGGCGGTCGACGCAATCAAAGTCATGGAATCCAAAAAAATTACCACGCTGCCGGTTGTGGACGACCAACGTCGCTTGATCGGTGTTGTCCACTTGCACGATCTGATCCGAGCGGGCTTGGCCTAAAATTACAGGAAACAAAATTGGTTGAGAAACGCTCCATGTCGAACCACGATCCTGAGCCGGGAGGACCTTCGGAAGATCCGTCGTCTACCGTCGCCAACGATTTACCTGATTTGACCGACTTGGCTGATGCACCGTTAATCACCTATTCATCGGTGTCCGAAATCCGCACACCTGTCAAATTGTTTGGCGAGATTTGTCACGATTTTATGGCCGGGCGCGAACTGGCCTGGCGGCTGTTTATTCGCAACCTGAGAGGACTTTATCGCCAGACATTTTTCGGCCTGTTCTGGGCATTCCTTCCACCCATTGCCAATACGGCCGTCTGGATCTTTCTCAAATCGCAAAACGTGTTTTCAATTGGTGATACGGGTGTCAATTCGACCGTTTACATTTTGACCGGAATGATTTTATGGCAGGCGTTTATTGATGCGTTTCTATCTCCGTCCAAGCTGCTCAACAGCAACAAGAACATGGTTTCCAAATTGCGATTCCCCCGTGAATCGTTGTTACTGGTAGCCTTTGGAGAAACCGTTTTCAATTTAGCCATTCGGATCGTCCTGTTGATACCAGCCTTCTTGGTGTTTTCGGTGCCACTGCATCTATCGATCCTGTTAGCACCGCTGCCTATCATGGGTCTGATCCTGCTGGGACTGGCAATGGGTATTCTCCTGTTGCCGATTGGTTCGCTGTACCAGGATGTGGGCCGCTTCATCACGCTCATATTGCCGTTTTGGATGATCATCACGCCCATCATCTATGTACCATCCCTGAATTTTCCCGATTCCCTGTTAAACTGGGTAAACCCTGCTGCTCCGCTGTTGATTGTGTCGCGTGATTTACTGCTGTATGGCGGGACTGAGTTTGGATTCCTGGCGATTGTTTTTGGACTGGCTGCTATCGTTTTGATGTTGGTCAGCTTGGTAGTTTACCGTGTATCCCTTCCGGTTCTGATAGAAAGAATGATGGCTTAAACCCCTTAATAAAATGTCGAATTCGTCTGAAATTGTGTTGGACGTTAACCACGTCTGGAAAGTCTATTGCCGTAACCTGAAACGGGCGATGTGGTATGGCGTGCGCGATTTGGGTCGCGAAATGACTGGGCAAGGTCATGATCGCACCATAACGGCGTTGCGACCGGGTGAGTTTTTTGCGATCAAGGATGCCACGTTCCAGGTGCGACAGGGGGAGTGCGTTGCACTCATCGGACCGAATGGTGCAGGCAAAAGCACGATGCTCAAGATGATCAATGGGCTGGTTCGCCCGGACGCAGGCAAAATATCGATTCGCGGCAAGGTCGCGGCCCTGATTGAACTGGGTACCGGTTTTAACCCGATCCTTTCCGGCCGCGAAAATATCTACATCAACGCAGCGGTCCTGGGTATCGGCAAACGTGAAGTAGATCGGATCATTGACAAGATGATCGATTTTGCCGAACTGGACCATGTCATCGATGACCCGGTCAAAACGTACAGTTCGGGGATGCGTATTCGGCTGGGATTTTCGGTTGCCGCCAACCTGCGACCGAACTTGTTGATCATGGATGAAGTCCTGGCCGTGGGGGACGTTGGTTTTCGGATGAAGTGTTTTTCCCACTTGAGGGATCTCATTAATGAAGGTGTTTCGATTATCGTCGTAACACATGCGGTAACCATGCTGCGTCGGGTGGCGACCCGATCGGTCGTATTTGGTAATGGGAAAATCGTGTTTGATGGCGACCTGCCTACCGGTTCTACGATTTACGAAGAAATGATGAATGTACCGTCGCAATCCACCGAGAAGCGAGATGAAAAAGATGCCAGTACCAAAGCCCGTATTGAAGATGTCACCGTATTGAACGAGCAAGGCCAACCTCAACTCGAGTTTGAGACTGGAGAAACGCTACGATTACAGATTCAATTGAGTGCCAGTGAAGAAATTCTGGACGCCAGGGTGATCGCCGCCATGTGCTCTCCCGTTCACGGTAAAGTAGCGTCCATGTCGACAGCCTACCAGGATTTCCAGATGGATCTGCAGAGTGGGCAGCGGACAATCTACCTTGAATTCCCGAAACTACCTTTGCTGATCGGTGCCTACCATTTCAACATTTCCCTCTATGGTTCGAAACAAACAGATTTTCATCAACGTCGCACCATTCAGGGCAATTTTCGAATTGTCGGCCCCCCTTTGTTGAGCGACGGCCGGGGCCTGGGAGGCATCTTCAAATTGCCGCATCGCTGGGACTCCGACTGATGGCACAACCCCCAATCCATTTCGTAATCAGTGCACCACGCAGCGGCTCGACCTGGCTGACGAAATCCCTGAACCAGCATCCAGACATTTTTGCCACCGAGCAACGCCTGTTTGGTGATTTTGTCGACGTCTGGTCCGACCGACATGGAGGACAGTCGGTCAAAATCACGCAGGATGCCTATATCCGAAATCTGGCTGGCTTCTATTTTTTTGATGAACTCAAGCTGGAAAAACGTGATTTCATGTTGGAGTTGCAGGATTTTCTGATCGAACAGATGACTCAGTTTGCCTTGCAGAAAACTGGAAAAAAACTGGTGGTTGACAAGATCACGCCCTATTCCGGAACGGCCGATCGCGTTATCAGAAAAATCCGGCAAAGACTGCCGGGTTCCAAGATTATCCAGCTGGTTCGCGACGGTCGCGATGTGGCAACCAGCGGCACGTTTGACTGGTTACAACTCAACGCAGCCGGAACGGAACGACATGCGTTTTTTGTAGAACGGGTTGCTGGCATGAAACTCACGCGTTTCTTTGACGATGCTGCGATCCAACAATGGGCCACCGATTGGCGGGACGTCGCCCAGGTTTTTGATCGGGAGGGGCCAGACCTCGTCACCCGCTACGAATCAATGAAAGCAGACCAGCAAGACGAACTGCAAAACATTTTCCGGTTACTCGCCGTACCCACATCGTCGGCAATCGCCCAAAAGTGTGTAGCGTCTACGACTTTTCGCCAATCAACGGGACGAGATGCGGGTGAAGAGCGACCATTGGAGAAAGCCCGCAAGGGGATCGTTGGAGACTGGAAAAACTACTTTACCAGGAGGGACGGCCAGCTGTTTCAGCAAATCGCCGGTGACCAGCTGTGTGCATTGGGATATGTTCAAGACGAGTCGTGGGTTGATTTGTTACCTGAGCAGCTGGCCCTGTCGTAATGCGATAACTGAATGTCAACGCGCCGGACCTGCTACTACCGCTTGATAGCATCTCCTCTCACTGACTACTATAGTCAGCGGGGTAGCATTGATGATATCTGTGCATCCAACCAGGATGTCCCCGGCAGCGCGATGTAACCTAGAGAACGAATTGATTGGACGCCAATTTGAAGGCCTATATCCTATGTCGATTTGCCGATCGTAGCGCGATCTACAATACGTGGATCGACGACTGTCCAATCCCATGTGTCGTAGTTGATGACTGCGCAGCACAGTGGCAAGTACCCGGTGACGCCGGTATCGTCATCACGCATATGCATTACAGGTGGGAAGAAATCCACGCGTTACGCAAGATGTTTCAAGAGTCCTCTGTTCCCGTTCTGATATTGGCGGACGGCATCCTGGAATATCGCAATACCTGGGAGCACCCCGAGCTGGCGGATGGATCGATGTTTCAGCCGTTGGTAGGACACAAGGTCGCTTGTATCGGTCGGGGGCAAGCGAGAATTCTTGAATCCTGGGGAAATCCGGGTAAGGCCGAAGTGGTTGGTTTACCGCGGTTGGATGATGTCTTGAATCAGGAACCGGCTCCTATTCAGAGCGACGGGATGTTCCGACTGCTGGTGGCGACGGCCAATACGCCCGCTTTTGATGAAGGGCAGCGAGAGACAGTCATCGATTCACTCAGCCTGATCAAGGAACGACTGTCTGTCATTGGCAACATTAACCAGCGCGAAGTGCAGGTTACCTGGCGGTTGACCGACAACCTGGAGCAAGCTATCGGCTTGCCATCTGCCAACGAAATGGAACTGGCCGATCGGCCGACTTTGGCGGAGGAAATCGATGCAGCGGATGCTGTTATTACGACGCCATCGACTTTGTTTTTGGAAAGCGCGCTCAAACAACGGCCAACGGCCATACTCGATTTCCACAACAGTCCGCACTTTGTACCCGCTGCATGGATGATTAATGGTCCGCAACATCTGGATACGATCCTGAGCGAACTGGCTAATCCGCCTTTACCGAAAATGTTGTTTCAAGAGACCGTGCTGCACGACAACCTTCAATGCAGGGCACCTGCCAAACCGCGGATGCTCGACTTGATTCAAACGATGGTCGAGTGTGGAAAACAAGCCCGATCACTGGGAGAAACTCTTCAATTTCCACAGCGGGTCATCGATGACCCGGACCAGGGGTTTTCCAGGGTTGAAGCCAGTTTTGACATGTCGCATCTTTTTCCCGAAAACAAAGTATTCCAGAACCAGGACCGGCAACAACTTCAGGTCGAACTATCCCAGTTGATCAAACGGTTGGATACTTTGCCTCGTGATCTGGCAGAAAAGAACCAGTACATCGAACAACTGCTGGCGGAGCGCGACCAGATGAAATTGAGAAATTCCGATTTACGGCAGCGGATCATGAAATTACGCCAAAAACTAGGAATCAAACCGAAAACCCAACAATGACAAGGGGATTCACCTGTCAAAACGGTCTTTCACCGTTTCAAAAGTTACGTTTTAATACGGTTACGAAAAAAAGGGGCAAATAGGTAGAAAACTAGATGCGTCAGTACGATCCAACGAAACCGATCATTTATACCCACATCCCCAAATGCGCCGGGACAAGTGTGGTTCGGTTGTTGAGAAACTGGTTTGGTGATACTTATCACAAACTCAACCAGGATGAAACGAAAGATATCATGTTGCCGCGGGTCCCTACGCAGGACGAGCAAGGCCGCTGGCTGGATCATGTCAAATGTATTCACGGCCACTTCAACCACGGTCGTGGATACGGCCTGCCCTACTTCTATTCGGAACTGGACCAGTATTTCACGATCCTTCGAGATCCATTTGATCTTACCTGTTCTATGTACTTTTTCGCCAAGGGACGTAGTATACGGGGTGAGTTCTGGTTTCGAGGAAAACAGGTCGATATCCGGGATCAATTCCCGACCGTTGAAAGCTATGTATCAGCCTACCCGTATTGGTTATTCAACCATTTGCCGCAGGATGTCACGCTGGACAATTACGATGAACGAATGAGCCAGCGTTTCGTGTATATTGGAGTATTCGAAGATCTACAACAATCCATCGATAACCTTGCGACCATTATCGGGAAACCGAAATTTGAATTGCCGGTTACGAACGTCTCCAATTACGACGAGATGGTTCCTAACTACCTACGTGAAAAATTTTACTACGATTATCCGCTGCTCAAAAGAATTTATAATTTTGCGATGGAAAATTACCGTACGATCGACAGTCAACCCGTGAACGCTTCGTCCGCCGTATTGGACCAGGCCGCATCATCCAAAGCTGGCTAATCGATCGCTTTCTCCAACCCATAATGCAACAGGTCAGTCATTGAATGACTGAATAATAACGTGAAACTTGGCTTCTATTCTTGTATGTCTGGCATGCCCTGGGGCGGCAGTGAAGAGCTCTGGTGGCGAGCTGCACGATTGCTGCAGGAACAAGGGCATAAGATCCTGGTCAACTATAAATGGTGGCCGGAAAAAGCTCGGCAACTGGTTCAAATTGAGGAGCATGGCGGATCGGTCTGGTCGCGCGATCAACCGGTCGGTTTTTTTGATGCCCGCAAAGAGTCCCTCAAACGCCTATTCTCAAACAACGGTTCGACCAAATCCTGGCTGGAACAAACCCAACCGGAAATGGTTTTGGTAACGCTTGGTTACCACCCCGACCAGATTCCTGTTGCGGATGAATGTCTGAAACACGGGATACCCTACGCAATCAATGTCCAATGCGCCAGCAACTTTTTCTTTATTCACAGTGACCTGTTGGAAAAGTACCGCCGTTGGTACCAAGGAGCCGAAAAAGTTTTCTTTGTTTCTGCTGAAAATCAGCACAAACTGGAAACCAATATTGCCGCTCAATTAGACAACGCTGAAATTGTGGCCAACCCGTTCAACGTGGATTACGAATCGAACCCCCAGTGGCCAGAATCCGATCAGGTCTATCGGATCGCCTGCGTGGGTCGAATCCATTTTCAATCCAAGGGGCAGGACCTGATTGTCGACGTCATGAAACAGGCAAAATGGCGAAAACGAAAAATCGAAATCACGTTTTATGGTCATGATCAGGGAAACCAAAAACAACTGGAAGATCTGATCCTCATGCACAAGTTGCAGGATCAGCTCAAATTTGGTGGATTCAAAGAGAAGGTGGAAGATATTTGGGCCGAGAACCACGCCTTGTTGCTTCCCAGTCGATACGAAGGTGCACCGTTGGTGGTCATCGAAGCAATGCTCTGCAACCGTGTCTCGATTTCAACGGATATCGGCCGGAATCGTGAGTTGATCGACGAAGGGGAAACCGGATTCATTGCCGATGGTGCGATTGCCAGCCTGCTGGATGAAACACTGGAGAAAGCTTGGGAAGAACGTGAAAACTGGCATGCCATGGGACAGATTGCCGGTCAACATATCCGCCAAAGATACCCCAGCGACCCGATCCAGGAGTTTGCTGACTGTATCAAGTCAATTGTTCCGAAATCCGTTCGGCAGTAGCTTGGCGAAGGTGAATAATGTTGGATACTGGAAGACATCCAGTTCCTGCTAACCTTCATAAAGCCAAGCAACATGAATATTGACATTGCCATCTGCACTCGGAATCGCGCTGAAGCAGTGCGTCAAACTCTTGAGAGCATGGTTGCAATGAAATCCCCGCGCTCGATCGACGTGCGGTTCCTGGTCGTTGATAACGCATCCGATGATAATACAAAGTCGGTTGTTCAATCGTATTTCGACAAACTTAATCTGTCCCTGTTCCATGAATCCAGGCAGGGCCATGCCTTTGCTCGCAATCATGCGATTAGTCAAGCGATGGGAGACTGGCTGATATGGACGGATGATGATGTCCAAGTGGATTCCAATTGGCTTACTGCTTACTCGGAAGCCTTTCAGGAATTCCCAGACAGCACGTTTTTCGGAGGCCCCATCCAGCCCGTTTTCACGCCGCGGCAACCATCCTGGATCCAGGAGAACTGGGACAAGCTCAGGGGCTGTTTTGCCGAACGTCAACTGGGAGATACGCCTTTCCGATTCACAACCGATCAATTGCCGTATGGGGCAAATTTTGCGATTCGAACCGATACCCAGAAGCAGCACTTGTTCAATACGGAATTGGGGCGCCGTGGTGACTCGGTCGTTGGCCACGATGAAATAAGTTTGTTCCACAAGCTATTTGAAAAAGGACATTCAGGACATTGGATACCCGCGGCCCGCATTTCCCACGTGATTGGCCCGGAACGGCAAACGGCTTCTTACATTCGCAACTACTTTATTGGGCAGGGAAGAATGCTGGTTGCCAATCAACGGCAATGGAACAGCAATCCGAAACAACTTGCCCGCGAATCGCGGTGGGAATTGATTTGCTCTCGAATCAAGCGGTTCATTGCAAATTCCGATACCTGGACTTCGCATTTGATTCGTAGTGGTTTGGCAGAAGGCCAGTATCGGGAGCTGGTTGAAGGATCGACAGACGTCAAACCCCCGGCGGTCTAACAGTTTCCGCTGATCCGGATTTCCCACAACAGCTTCAATCCAGGGCCGATTTACCCGGTTGTCCCAAAGAAGCGAGAAACTCACTCATCTCACCCGCAGCATGAAGGTCATTTTGGTCTCGGGCCTGCTCGATACCGTCGCGTAACACGCTGCGCGATTCCTCTGCCCTGTCGATCCTGGCCAACAACTGACCCAACATGAAAAACGCGGGCACGTAGGGTGGTGAATCCTGCATCAGTCCACGAAACAATCCAATGCTGGTTTCAAACTCCGTTGCATTTTCCAGCTCCATCGCCAACGCATACCGTAAAAACGTGTCATTCGGATCGTTGGCCAGCATCGCCTCAAGCTGCTCTCGCCGCGACATGGGGTACTCCTTGGTTTCAGTTATTCAATCGCATGACGGATGATTCGTCAAAGGACGGTCACAAACCACCAGCCAGCCAATCGTCCTAAAACAGTCATTGAACCGATAGCCTTGATTGGGTTGGTTGTTTCCCGCCATCAAACTATGGGTATCGATCAGCCGAAACCCGCTTTCATTCAGTTCTTTTCGAAATTCGGAATAGCGAAAACTATGAAGGAACATATTACGGATTGAACGGTAGTCAGCTTGGCGATCTCCGATTTGGGAACGACCCAACAAGGACATCAACCCATTTCCGAGCATCCATTTAAGTCCGCCCGGGTATCGACATTGATACCAATAATTATGGACATGCACAATGAAACGACTGCCAGGTTTGAGGATTCGATACACATGTTTCAGAAACAATTGCCGGTTGTCTCTGCCCTTGATCATGCCCAATGTGCTGAACATGCAAATTCCAAAGTCAACGGAATCTGATTCCATTCCTTCCAACGCTACCAGATTTCCCAGCATAGGAATAAAAGACTGTTCCGACCGAAAATGCGGCTTTTTTTCTTCAACTTTGCGAATCGCCTCCAGCAACATCGCGCGGGACAGATCGATTCCGAGAACACAGCGGCAACCGTGTAAGAGCAGCGACACAGCATGTCGCCCCGTACCGGTGCCGAAATCGGCAACCACCAGGTTCGGCTGGCTGGTTGGCAGGTAATTTGAAATATAACGCCAATCGAGCTGGGTTAAGGGATCATTCTGGACGAATATGTCGTATTGATCCGCAACCTGTCTGGAACGAAAATAGTCCCAGTTACCGGCCGTCACCCCTGGATGAAAATGCCAGTTTTTGGAATGTTCTTGCGATCCTCGCAAACCGCCCGACTTGCCTGACTCGATCATTACAACAACCAATCGGGTTTGTAGGCGACAACCGGATTTACCACCTGTCGCCTTGCAGTTGTATTTGTTATCGTGCCAGACCGTGGTTTAATCGACACAGATACAATTCATCAATATTTAGCTAACTTTTTCAGGAGTATGTACCGTGGCTATTCGCGTTGCAGTCAATGGCTTTGGCAGAATCGGCCGACTTACATGTCGAAACTTGATGAGTCGCCCCGAAGAATTCGATGTGGTTGCCGTTAATGATTTAACGGACAACGAAACTTTAGCAACTCTGTTAAAATATGACAGCGTCCACGGCCGTTATCCCGGCAAAATCAGCTTCGATGCAGACAGCATTAATGTTGACGGGAAAACCATCAGAGTATTCGCCGAGCGAAATCCGGTAGATCTCCCCTGGGGAGACCTTGGAGTGGACGTTGTTTTGGAAAGCACTGGTGTATTCCGAGGACGCGAAAAAGACGGTAAGCCCGGTTATGATTCACATCTTACCGCCGGTGCCAAGAAAGTCGTGATTAGCGCTCCGGCCAAAGATGCTCCTGATCTGACGTGCGTGATCGGTGTCAATGACCATCTGTTGACCGACGACATGAAGTGTGTTTCCAACGCCAGTTGCACGACCAATTGCCTGGCACCGGTCGCTAAAGTCCTGCACGAGAATTTTGGCATTGAAACGGGGCTGATGACGACGGTCCACGCCTATACCAATGACCAGAGCATTTTAGACTTGCCACACGGCGATTTGTATCGTGCCCGGGCAGCCGCCGCCAATATCATTCCGACTTCGACGGGTGCTGCCCAGGCGGTTGGAATTGTCATTCCCGAACTGAACGGAAAACTGACTGGAATGGCCATGAGAGTCCCGGTTCCATCGGGAAGCGTTGTTGACTTGACGGTTAATCTGGAAAAGGAAACAACGGCCGACGAAATCAATGCGGCGATCAAGGCAGCGGCCGATGGCCCCTTAAAAGGCATCCTGTTTTTCGCGACAGACCCGCTGGTTTCGTCGGACATCATCGATGACCCGCACAGCTCCGTATTTGCAGCCGACTTCACCGAGGTAATTGGAGGCAAAATGGCCAAAGTCGTCAGCTGGTATGACAACGAATGGGGTTACAGCTGTCGCACCGCCGACTTGATCGAAAAACTGGGATCGTTCTAGCACCGCAGCCCTCTTGTTCAGGGAACGGTATCTGTAGTTGTTTTGATCATTCGAATCTGTCATTTGAGATGGGCGTTTTTTTTCTGGACCCGGCGGCTGTTTCCGAATACCCTTTAGGAGCAGATTGGGACTTGTGTTCCTTGGTTCGTTACTACGGTTGCCCCATTGAAAAAACCCTTTCCTGAACTTCCCGCCTTGAGTCGTCCGCCACAATATGGTTCCTACCTGTGGTGGCCCGAGGAAGGTTTTGACTGGATTCACCCCGATGATATTGAGCTGGCGACCGAGCTGATCCCCAGTTCACGGGTTTTTTGCCGGGTGGATCACCAGCCTCCTTATTCGCTGCTCCGTTATGGCAGGCAATCCATTCGTGTCAAACCAACGATGTGGTACGAAGTGCCCACCGAAGGATACGAACTGGAAGACCTGGTTGAAGTCAAATCCAAGATGGGAAAACTGCAACCGTTGGTTGCAAAAATCGCCGACATTTTTTGGAATCGACACGACCGGAAAATTGACTATTACCTTGTTTCGGCCGGCCAAAGACTGGGAAAGCCATATCGAATCGACGAATTGCAACCAGCCAAAATATTGAATCAACCGATGTCGGTAAGGCAGATGGAAATGTTTGCCAAATCGCAAATGGACTGAAAGTGGAGCTTACTCACCGATCATGACAACTCATATTATTGTATTACTGGGACTCGTTTCGCTTCTATCTTTGGGATGCGATCAAGCCGAAACAACCAATGTACAATACAAATCGGCTCCTCGCTCTGCGGAAGCAGCCAACGAGGGGAGTCCCGCCCCGCGGCACAGGACCGACACACTTCAAAAAACCGAAACCGAGCGCAAAGACAAACAGGCCCCCCGGCCCGTGATGACTCAAGCAGACATAATTAATGATTCGATCCGGGAACACCTCCACGCGAAAACCGGGTTTGCTCCCGGCAAAGAGATTACGGGCGAGTTCACACAAGCCGACCTGGCCAGAGTTACAGGACTTGGCTTTTCATTTTCAAAAATCGATGACGCGGGCCTCAAAGAAGTCGTCAGCAAGCTCCCGAACATGACCTACCTGAGTTTTTGGAGAGTAAGAACCATCTCGGATACAGGTCTCAAAGAGCTGGTCAAACTGAAAAAAATTACCCGCATCAACTTGGACGGCACCCAGGTAACCGATGCGGGCCTGCCCGAGTTAGCCAAGATCACGCAACTCAAAGAGATTGACTTGAAAAACACCAAAGGTGTTACCAAAGCGGGTATCGACGAATTACAGCAGGCGTTGCCGAACTGCAAAATCATTCACGATAAAGGCCCGTAAGGGAGTTGAGTCCCCGAAGAGAACCAGTAGTGGGAATCCTCTGACTTTTTACCGGACGCGCTGATCGGCCCTCAACTTAAAAAAGCCTTGTTTTCCCGCAACAGGTACACTGATTGGGTCTTAAAAAAAGAACAAATCCCAAGGTGAAAACCATCAAAAACCCGATGGCAAAGGGTGGTATAGAAACTGGAAAATGCAGTTCCTCGCGCCAACAGGATCGACAATGCTTGATGACACCCGCAGACGGTGGATCGAAATCGTTCATCGATTCCAGTAATTCGTCGGATTCTGTAATATTGTTGGAAGTAGTCAATGTTGATCTGGGTGTTGCTGTGTCATTATGGGCAGATGGACGCGGGTTCGGGAAACCCAATTCACCAAGTTAAATACGGGAATCGCGATCTGAGGCAAGAATCGCGATCTGAGGCAAAAAACCCATCCTATTTTATCATTCAAGCTGAATAGTCAATGTCAACACCCGGATTTGCGGACCACTGCTAAAAAAATTGATTAGAATCTAAGTGTCTTAACGGTTAAAAGGATCGTACGGATATTGAACGCTGTTTTTTGACAATACGGTCGTTCATTCGGCATTGATTTCCAGCTAGTATCGAATTCAACTTTACCATGGACCGGCCTAAGTTCGATCATATTAAACGGTATTTTAACCGAACGTTCAAATCGTTGAGGCGTGCAGTTTGCCTTGATTGAGAATTGACTCTCTAACCAATCCACGATCGCGTTTTGACGCGAATTTGGAGACTATAGATTAGTGAATCTAACAGATAAATTTGCTCCGTTTGCCCCGCCCCAAGTCGATTTCGTCGAGCAAATCAGATACTGGGCACTCGCAATTCCTGACCAGGTCGCGTTTCGTTTCCTGCCCCGGGGCGATGAAGATCCGATTGAACTAACTTACCAGGAACTGGACCGACGGGCGCGTGCCATCGCGGCCCGCTTGGTTGGCCTGGGTTTTAGTGGCCAACGCGCCCTGTTGATGTATCCATCGGGGCTCGATTTTGTCGAGGGATTTGTGGGTTGCCACTACGCCGGGGTGATTCCCGTTCCTGCCTATCCTCCTCGCCGCAATCGAAACATAGGTCGGATCAATTCGATCTCGCAAGATGCACAAGCGGCTGTTGCGTTGACCACCGAAGCTGTCAATCTCAAGTCGTCGAGCGTCCTGTCTAATGCACCCGTACTCAGAAAGTTGGCATGGGTTACGACAGAGACCATTCCCACCGAGCTGTCCAGTGATTGGGTAAAACCAAAAATTGATCCCGATAACATGGCATTGATCCAGTACACGTCTGGGTCGACCGGTTCACCCAAAGGGGTTTTACTCACCCACAAGAATTTGATGGCCAACTGTGCCATGATCACCCATGCCTTTGGCATGTCCCATCAATGTAAGTCGGGTGTTTCCTGGCTACCAACGTATCACGACATGGGGTTGATCGGGATGGTTCTTAACCCGCTGTTTTTTGGTGGGGAAATGACATTAATGTCACCCGTGACGTTCCTGACACGACCCTTTCGCTGGATGCAAGCCATCTCGAAATATAACGCTCGAATCAGCGGGGGCCCGAATTTTTCCTACCGCTGGTGTACCAAGAAGATCACACATGAAGAATGTGAAAGGGAAGGACTTGATCTGTCCAGTTGGGAAGTTGCATTCAACGGTGCCGAGCCTGTGCGACCGGACGTATTGAACGAATTTTCCGAGATGTTTGAGCGATACGGTTTCCGGCATACGAGCCACTACCCCTGCTATGGCATGGCCGAAACAGCGTTGATCGTGACGGGTGGCGACCAATCTCAGGCGCCCATCATTCGGACTTTCAATAAAGACGAGTTGGTTCTATACCGGGTCAAGAAAGATAATCCTGAAAACAAATCTGCCGTTCAATTGACCGGTTGTGGCCAGGTGATTCCCAGCGAAGAAATCCTCATTGTTCACCCGGAAAAACGGGTTCCTTTACAAGACGATGAAATTGGTGAAATCTGGATTCATAGCCCGAGCTCGGGCCAAGGTTACTGGAATCGCCCAGTGGAATCCAAGGAAGTGTTCCGATCGCGTCTGAATAATGGCAGCGAGCAAACTTATGTTCGCTCAGGCGATCTCGGATTTATGGACCAAGGCGAGTTGTTTGTAACGGGTCGCTTAAAGGACATGATTATTGTCCGCGGGGTAAACAGGTATCCACAAGATATTGAAGCGACCGTCGAAAATTGCGATGAGAGCATTCGCTCCGGCGGAGCTGCTGCGTTTGCCGTTGATCACTGGGATCGCGAACACCTGGTCGTCGTTTGCGAAGTTGAAAGGCGCCGCGGGGTCGAGTGGGAACCACTGCTCGAGAAAATTCGATCGGCCATTACGGCGGAGCACGACTTGCCGCCGGATGCGTTGGTGCTGGTTCGTTCAAGCAGCATCCCGAAAACCTCCAGTGGCAAAGTTCAACGCCATGCCTGTCGCGAACAATTCGAGAATGACACTCTGTTGACCGTAGCAAGATGGAATGCACGGGACGAATACGACACGCCCAGCCAGACGGGTGATGTGACCCAGACCGCTGACGGCCTGGACCATAATCTTGGCTCGGTATTGGTGCAGACCGTCATGGATGCTGTCCGAACGGTTGCCAAGGAACGAGCCAAACAATTGGAACTCGACACAAATATTGTCGTCGATCTGGGGCTCGATTCATTGGAACGACTTGAAATTGCCAGGGAACTGGAAACCGCTTTTGGCGGTCGATTCCCTGACGAAGTACTCCAGGAAATTGAAACCATACGCGAGGTTGCCAACGCGATTCAGGAACATATCGGATTCGAGCCCGTGTTACAAACTCGCCCGATCGAATCGGCAGCCAAGACGAGAGTTGCGCCTGGGAAAATACCGGAATCCTATTACCAGCTGGAAAAGATGCCCGAGTTTATCCGTCTGCAGAGAATGCGGGAAATGATCGAAGCAACGGGGCTGCGAAACCCGTTTTTCAGCGTGCACGAAGGTCGCATCGGGGATACGACCCGGATTGATGGGCGGGAATTGATTTCATTTGCCAGTTACAACTACCTGGGATTCTCAGGGAATGACGAGGTGTGTGCCGCGGCCAAGGAAGCGATCGATAGTTTTGGAACCAGTACGTCGGCCAGCCGAATCGTATCGGGTGAAAAAACCATTCACAAAGTGTTGGAAAAGGAACTTGCTGAATTCATCGGTGTCGAGGATACCATCACGTTCCCCGGTGGACATGCCTGTAACGAATCGGTTATTGGACATCTCGTAGGCCCGGGCGATTTGATCATCCATGACAGCCTGGCCCACAACAGCATCATCCAGGGTGCCGCATTGTCAGGCGCTCGCAGGCGCCCATTCGACCATAAAAACTGGGAACAACTTGATACCATTTTGACGGAAATCCGTCATGAGTACCGACGTGTACTGATTGCAATCGAGGGTTTGTACAGTATGGACGGTGACTTCCCGGACCTGTCCAAATTTGTTGAGATCAAGAAACGTCACAAGGCATGGCTGTTTGTGGACGAGGCCCATTCCATCGGAACACTGGGAGAAACGGGCCGTGGACTGGGAGAAGTCTATGGGATCCAACGCAACGACGTCGAATGCTGGATGGGCACCCTCAGCAAATCACTCGGTTCCTGTGGTGGTTTCATCGGCGGATCGAGCAAGTTGGTTGAATACCTGAAATACACGACACCTGGTTACGTGTTTGCCGCGGGTACAACACCATCCAACGTAGGTGCTGCGCTGGGAGCGTTGCGATTGTTGAGAGAAGATAACGCCCGCGTTAAGCAGCTGCAGGTGAATTCCAAGTTGTTTCTGGAACTCGCCAAGGCGGCTGGGCTGGATACGGGGCTGAGCCACGGATCGCCAATTATCCCGATCCTGACCCGAAGTTCCCTGTTGGCATTACGGCTTTCCCAAGGCGTTTTCGAACGTGGAATCAATGCACAGCCCATTTTGCATCCAGCCGTACCTGAAAATGATGCACGGGTTCGAATCTTCATGACCGCAGTTCATACCGAGGCACAGATTCGACAGTCCGTGGATATTATTTCCGAGGAATGGCAAAAGATTAGTGACAACCAAAATCGCCCGGTGCAAGAAACGGTCGCCTGAGACGCCAGCCACGGCTGAGAAGTACGGTTGAAATGGTTCGGGAAAGGCAGCTTTCCATTCAAGTCTTGCATCCCTGACTCGTCCCTCTTAGGATGATTCGCTTTTGATTGGCGAAATCGGCTTGCCAATCAGCCGATGTTTCCGATGACATTTATTGTGTGAAAAAAATTGGTTGACCAGGCAATTGAAAAAGCGAAAACGCTGATTGAAGCGTTGGATTGGATCCGCGAATTCCGTGACAAGACCACAGTAATCAAGCTGGGGGGCAGCGTCCTGGACAATGCAGAATCGTTGCATCACATCCTGGTGGACATTCTCTTCATGGAAACGGTGGGAATGCGGCCTGTCATCGTTCACGGAGCTGGCAAACGTATCTCAAGGGCCATGCAAGATGCAGGAATCGCCGCGAATTTCATCCATGGCAGGCGTGTTACCGATCAACCGACTCTGGAAATCGTGGAGCGCGTATTGGCCCAGGAAACGAATGAGTTTCTGGCAAACGAATTCGAAAAAATTGGTGGCCGTGCCATGACGCTCAATTTTGGATCAACACCTGTCCTGTTTGGAGAGCCATTGGAGTTGAAGTCCAACGAGGGAATACCGGTTGACCTGGGCTATGTTGGACAGGTAACAAAGGTGGACCGCCTGGTTATTGACAACTTGTGTTATGCTGGCCAGGTACCATTTATTCCATCCATGTGCATTACCGAAACGGGGCAAAAACTTAATGTGAACGCCGACACCGCCGCCATGGTTGTGGCGCAACAGTTGTGTGCCGACAAACTGGTCATGTTAAGTGACGTCAATGGTGTGTTGTCGAACCCGGATGATCCAGACAGCACGATATCATCGTTAACAGGTACCGAAGCCCACCGGCTAATTGACCAGGGAACCATCCAGGAAGGCATGGTTCCCAAAGTGGAGGCCTGTCTCGAGACGATCGAACGGGGCGTCAGGAAAGTCCACATTATTGATGGACGACAGAAACATTCATTACTGCTGGAGACGTTCACCACAGATGGCATTGGTACCTTAATTGTCAAAGAAAGTTGAAGCAGTAATATGCGACACGTCCTTTCCCTGTTTGATTTGAGCTCCGATGAAATTCGACGCGTTCTGGAAATTGCGTCGGAGTTGAAACAGCGGTTTGTCGAAGGTATCAGGCCACCTTGCCTGGACCGACAGGTACTGGGTCTGTTGTTTGAAAAACCATCCATGAGAACCCGGGTGAGTTTTGAGACGTTGATTCGTCATGCGGGAGGCTCCAGCTTGTTTCTCGGTTCTGACGTGGGTTGGGGAACCCGGGAACCGATACAGGATTTCATTCCGATCATGACCAGCTACCTGGACTGCCTGGTCATTCGAGCCAAGCGGCACGAGGAGGTGGTCGCGGCCTCGCATTACAGTCGTTGCCCCATCATCAATGGGCTGACGGACTACTGCCATCCCTGCCAAGCGCTGGCTGATATACTGACCATTCATGAATTGCTGGGGTCACTGGAAAATGCCAAGGTGACTTACGTCGGTGACGCCAACAACGTTGCATTCAGCCTGGCACTGGCCTGTAACCGGTTGGGCGTACCGCTGACCATTGCTGCGCCGACTCAATACCAGTTCAATGAAGAAACCATCGACCAACTCAACGCGGTTGCCGGAGATACGTTCATCCAACAGACAACCGATCTGCATGCCGCGGTGGATGGCTCGAATATCATCTACACAGACGTCTGGACCAGCATGGGACAGGAATCCGAATCCAAGCAACGGATTCGCGATCTTGCCGACTACCAGGTGAATACCGAATTGATGTCGCGGGCCGCCGTGGGAGCACGATTTCTGCATTGCCTGCCTGCACGACGTGGCGAGGAAGTTGCCGGGGATGTCATCGATAGTCGCGCCAGTGCCGTCATCCAGCAAGCGGAGAACCGATTGCACGCGCAAAAAGGCTTAGTCGTCTGGTTGCTGACTGAAGCCAATGGAAATCATTAATCCCCGGTCCATCGTTTGGCCGTGTAACGTACTTTCAAAACCCATTACCCTGGTCCAATGAAACGTAAAAACAACGAACTCCGCCCTGTAAAAATCAAACGCAAATTCACCTCAAAAACACCGGGAAGTGTCCTGTATCAATGTGGTGCAACGGTAGTCCTTTGCACGGCAAGTATTGACGACCATTTGCCGCCGTGGATGGCCGACTCGGAAAAAGGTTGGATCACGGCTGAATACAACATGTTACCTGGAAGTACGAGTCCTCGAAAAAAGCGTGACCGAAACAAGGTCGATGGTCGAACGACTGAAATTCAAAGATTGATTGGACGAAGTCTGAGGGCCATCACGGATCTACAGGCCCTGGGACCAAGACAAGTCACTGTCGATTGCGACGTGTTACAGGCCGATGGTGGCACACGGACTGCCAGTATTACAGCGGCAACCATTGCATTGATCGATGCGATTCACTCCATCCGCAAATCACTACCCGACTCGACCATTTACCCGCTACGGGACAGTCTGGCCGCCATCAGCACAGGCATCCTCGGTGGAAAGGCCGTTCTGGATCTTGATTACGAAATGGACTTCGCTGCGGATGTCGATATGAATGTTGTGATGACGGGGAAGGGGCGTTTCGTTGAAGTGCAGGGAACTGGCGAAGAGGCTACCTTTAGTGAAAAAGAGCTACAGGCACTGCTAAAGCTGGCCAAACACGGGATCCAGCAACTGACCCAGGTGCAAAAAACCGCGTTAGGCAGAAATTGGCCGTTTTGACGCTTTCCTGACGGAACGAAACATCGACAATGGGTGCATGCCCGAATCGCGTCATCGTATCCTGTTTGCTACCGACATCCCGTTTTGGAGGATGTCCGATGGTGCGCACCAGAGAATTGCTTCTCTGTATCGATTTCTCTCCAAAGATCCTTACCTTGGCAAAGTTTTTTTTCTTGGTTCGCTCGATGCGAAATCCATTGATTTGGCTCGTTCCTGCGACGTTGATTACCAGGCGTTTACATCGGACCACCCACCCGAGAACCTTGCCAGTCGTATTCAATGGTATGCCGATGCAACGTTGAACCAGGCACGAAAATGGCTGTCACGAAAATCCAGTCCACTACCGATCGCCGAGGGCCCTCGTTCCTTGAAACTGGAGGACTTTCGTTGGCCCTGGGCCATTCAACGTTTTCGCGAAGTGGTCAATCAGTTCAAGCCGGACACGATTGTTTTTGAATACATCAAGATGGGCTACCTGCTGGAAGCACTATCCAAACAGCAACGCCAACAGATCAATTGCGTGGTTGACACGCACGACATCATTCATCGTCGAGCCGAACAGTTTTTTTCGAATGGATTTCCGCATTGGTTGATGATTGATCGCGAACAGGAATCGAAGGTTCTTAATCAATTCGACCTGGTCATGGCGATTCAAGATCAGGAAGCACGTGAATTTCGGGAGATGGCACCGGAAACAGAAACCATTACCGTAGGGCATGCCGTTGAATTGGACGGGACTCCGCTTGCCAGCCCGCAGAAAAGTGTCGACGCTCCGCTGAATCAACTGCGGATCGGCTACATTGGATCAAAGAATTTTTCAAACTGGTCGGCCATCCGGAAGTTCCTGCAAACGGCTTGGCCAAACGTCCAGAAAAAAAACAGGGACTTCTGTCAGTTACTGATTGCGGGCGGGATCTGTGATTGGATTCAAAGCCAACCGGATACGGATGCGGACGATCCTCAGATGATCACAGCGCAACACTTGCAAGGTGTCCAGCTGTTGGGGCATGTTAGAACGATCGATGACTTCTATGACCAGATCGACGTCCTGATCAATCCGGTCGAATTTGGAACCGGATTAAAGATCAAGAATGCCGAGGCATTAAGCTTCGGGAAGCTACTGATCACGACAACGCAAGGTTTTGACGGAATGCCTCAGTCGACCCGCTTGGCATGTAAAGTGGTCAACTCGGTGGACGAAATGGGAGACGCCATCAATTCTCTGACCAACGACACCAGCTCAATCCGCTCCATGCAATCGTTGGCCGCTCAATTGGCACAAACTGAGTTTTCTCCTGAGTTTGCGTATTCCGAATTATCCGAATGGATTGATCGATCCAACCGGAACCGTCCGGCTAGATTTACGGGCGATAATTGACGCAAAGCTTGCAGATTGGCTAATTCAGGGCTATTTTTTCAAAAGTAATTTTCGCCACAACCCGCCCTGCTTTCTAAAATATAAAAGTCTGCCGGCCACGTTATCGGCACCCCCCCCACCTTGGGTGATCTCTGCTACAGGCTCAAATACACCATGACATCAAAAAATCACAGTCGTCGAGTTGGATTCACATTAGTTGAGCTGTTGGTCGTTATCGCGATCATCGGCATTCTGATTGGAATGTTGTTGCCCGCCGTGCAAATGGTACGGGAATCAGCTCGTCGCGTTACGTGTACCAACAACATGAAACAGCTTGGATTGGCGATCCAGAATTACGAAGGCATAAAAGAACAGATCCCACCCGCCCGGGCCCGCGACGGATTTTTGACGTGGCCCGTCTATCTGATGCCCTACCTGGAATTACAGAATCTCCACGACCGACTGGAGCTGGATAGACCATATGTCGACCAAGATCCGGAAATTCTCAAAATCGGAATGGCCATGATGACATGTCCCTCCCGACGGTCCGGCACCAATATCAGCTTGAGCGAAGCCAACGGCGATCCAGTGGGAGCTGTGGGTGACTACGCTGGAAATGCCGGAACTTCCGAGTTCTTCCCTTACGACGACTGGGCCAATTTCGATGTACCCGTCGATGGAGTAATCAACTCGGGCTATGCCAAATTCAATCCGATCCAGGGTGGCAGGTTGATGCGAGGCGAGAAAAGTCGTTACAAATTCCGTGACGTTTCCGATGGACTTAGCAGTACTATTTTTCTCGGTGAGAAAGCGGTCAATGATCAATACCAACAGCAACCGGGAGGTTGGGGTGACGGCTGCATTTACAATGGAAACGAACCGGGAACCTTTATGCGATTGGGCGGTTATGGGTTCCTGTTGGCGAGTACCAGCCACTTCGGAGCTCCCGGTCCAGGTGCCATCCCGATTTTTGGAAGCTCTCATAACCAGGTCGTCAACTTCGTATTTGGGGATGGACACGTAGCTAACCTGTCCATCTCAACCGACGAAGAGACACTGCGTCGATTATGCTCGCGCAAAGACGGAATGGTCGTCGAGGTCGACTAGAAAAGCGCGTTCACACTTCATCCGTTTGGCCGGCGATGCCTCAATAACCAGATAGGTTCGTTTAATATCATGTCGCAGCGAGTCTTTTTTGCCGGGTCCAGGGAAGAAGTAGGCCATCATGCTGCGCCTTTGACCGATCGCATGGATGTCGCACTGGCCAACCCTGCCGAAATTCTGACCGCAGCCAAGCCGGGCGACTTGGTTGTTTTCTATTCTGAGCATTTCGATCGTTTCCGGGACGCTTGCCGCAAGTTACGCGAAAACAACGTGGCGACGCTATACATGGTGGATGGAATCCTGGAGTGGAGAAACGCCTGGGAGAATCGGACGGATGAACCGGCCTGTCCCTACACGATGCGGCCCGTCCTGTCACACAAGATCGCTTGCATTGGAGCCTCTCAAGCCAGGGTGATTGCGAGCTGGGGCAATGCTGAAAAAGTAGAGATTGTGGGAATCCCACGTCTGGAAGCAATGCGACAAATGAAGAAGTCATCCCCGGACAACCGTTGCTTCCGGTTGTTGATCATGACTGCCAAGTGCCCAGCCTTTACCGAGCAACATCGGCAGCAGGTGATTCAGAGCCTGCAAGATCTTAAACAGTGGATCGCCCAAAGCCCAACCCTGGCTGGCAAACGTATCGAGGTCTGTTGGCGATTGACCGATGATCTGGACCAGGTGATCGACGTACCCAATGAGCTAAACGATCTGTCTGGTGCTGAACTGTCAGGCGTTCTATCACACGTAGACGCCGTTATCTCAACACCTTCGACAGCGGCCCTCGAGTCCCAGGTTCTGGACATTCCGACGGCGATCCTGGACTACACCAATTCTCCCAAGTACGTCACATCCGCCTGGGAAATTTCAGCCGCCCAACACATCGAACAGACCTTGCATGAGCTGGCGAATCCAACGGAAGCGAAGCTGGTCTTGCAGAGATTTTTGTTGCAAGATGCTCTTCACCTGGAAACCTCGGCCACAGATCGCTTGTCGGACTTGATTCAGTCCATGCTGGAAATCAGCCAAAACTGCCTTGAGCAATCACAGGACCTACAATTCCCCAGTCAGATGCTACCTCCCCCGAGTTATATTTTGGCATCTTCCATTGGATTTGAACACCAAAACGTGTTTAGCGATCGACCGGAGTTTTCCCAATCAAACCTTACCGCGATCCAGGCAGAATTGGCCCATGCCCGACGAGAGATTGAACATCTGCATCGGGAAATCGGGCAACTGGAGGCGGAACTAAGACAAGCCCACGAGATTTTCGAGCAGATCCAGAACCATCCTATTGCAGGCCCCGTAATTCGGACACGGGAAAAATTACTGGGCTTACTTTCAGGTCTGAAAAAAACGAACCCCTCCAAAGAATGTAAACAACCTGTTGATTCAAAATCCAAACACACACACCAACCTAACGCGCCACTGTGATCCAAAAAACCACTTATCAACGCACCCGGCTGACATCGGAATTTCTGTCCGAACCAGTGGTGCTATGCGCGGCGGATGACAATTACGCAAAACCATTGGCCGTTACATTACAATCTGCGGCCGAGTCTTTACGGCCTGGAAATTCGTTGCAAGTCATCGTTCTGGATGGGGGGATTCAACCAGGCAGTTGGCAAATGATGAAGGAATCTTTGGCGTCGCTTCCCATCGAATTGAACAGGCTCCGCCCTGACCCCCGGGTGGTGGATGGCCTGATGACATCGCATCACGTTACAAGAACTGCCTATTTCCGACTGCTGGCAGGCAAACTTCTCCCGGAATCAATTGATCGTGTCATCTACCTGGATTCCGATTTGCTGGTTCGCGACGACCTCACTATCCTCTGGGAAATGGAGCTGGGAGATCACTATTGTCTTGCTGTTCCGGACATTGCCTGCCCCCACATCGACGTGCGGGAAGCTGATTGTAATTTTCGAAAATCAAGTCCGTATCTGGCCGCCATTTCTCCGGTTGGTAATTGGAGAGAGTTGAAACTGAACGGTTCAGATCGGTATTTCAACAGTGGCGTCATGGTATTGAACATCGAGCGTTGGCGGCGCGAGTCGATCGAAAGGCAGCTGATCCAATGCCTAAAAGACAACCGCAAACATGTTTGGTGTTGGGATCAATATGCATTGAATGTCGTCTTTGCCGGACAATGGCAACCCATCCCCGCCCGCTGGAACCAGGGTGCCCACCTTTTTGAATACCCAGATGAAACCCACAGCCCAATCGATCGCCGGGAATTCGTCGAAGCCCGTGACAATCCTGGCATCATCCACTACACCACCGAATGGAAGCCGTGGCATTATTACAATCATCACCCCCGGCGAGATCTGTTTTTTGAGCAGTTGGACAAAACGGCCTGGGCTGGATGGCGACCCGACCGTCCTCCGTTCCGGTTGTCGGACAGCTGGAATCGGTTGGCAGTCAATGTGATCAAGTCAACGACGACGACCGTTCGCAAGATCCAGGCGATTAGCGCCGCTAATGACACGGCTCCGAAACCCGTTTCTCCATCGGCCCAGCCAATCACCACCAACCTGGAAATCCAGCCACTGGTGACGCTGTTTGCAATTCCCAAACCGTTTGAGGGTCAAACGGGAATCATCCAAAAAAATGCAATCCGAAGCTGGCTAAGCCTCGAACCCGTCGTCGAAGTACTGTTGCTTGGCGACGATCCTGGAGTTGCCGAGACGGCTCAGGAGCTGGGTGTGAGACACATACCGATGTTGGCTACCAATGAACTGGGCACGCCATTGATAGGCTCCGCGTTTAAAATCGCAGACCAGCAGAGCCAATCACCGATGTTGATGTACAGCAATTGCGATATCATTTTCTTGGATGATTTGATTTCCACATTTGAACAATTGGCGTCCCAAAACCGCTTTGCCGAATATCTTGGCATCGGCCGACGCACCGACTTACAGGTAGACGAACTTATTGACTTTGAGGACCGGCCGTCTGTCGAACAGTTGGAATTTCGCAACAAGAAAGAGGGAACACCTGCGCCCGTGGTCTGCAAGGACTACTTTATTTTCCCCAAGGGTCTGTTTTCGGACATCCCTGAGTTTGCAGTGGGTCGTGGCAATTGGGACAACTGGATGGTGCACTCCGCCAAGAACAGAGATATTCCGGTAATCAACCTCAGCCAGAGCGTTCGCGCAATTCATCAACAACATGATTACTCGCACACAAAACAAAGCCGCCGAGAATGTTACGCGACTGGAATTGAGGCTCGAAAAAACCAGCAACTAGGGGGGGGTAGACACTTGATCACCGGTTGCACCAGTACCTGGTTCCTCAATGAAAAGGGGCTTCGGCCGGCACGGCGCGGTTTTACCAGTCGTGAGTTTTGGTTCGATTTCCCACGGTTTGTACATTTAATGGCACGCCTGGTCTGGCCAAACTAGAAATTATCACCAACCTCGTTGTTTCTTGACCAAACTTGAAACCCTCGATTTACAATAGGGAAGATACAACTCTTGTTTTGCCGATGAAAACCCTGATTGCTTATCCGATACCCGTGTTAATTCCATCCTGATTTTTCTACCACCAACACCAACGATTTTGCTTCATGTCCATTTACACTGCTATTATTGCTACTCTGCTTGTTGGCGCTTCGTTAGTCCACCTTGTCATCGCCTGTTTCTTTCGAACCAAGATGGCGTTGCATGTTCCAGAACCAACGGCCAACGAGGACCGTGGCCTGGCGTCCATCATGCTGTCCATCCGGGGTTGCGACCCTGGCCTGAAGAACACGTTGATTCAATTACTCAACCAGGACTATGAAAATTACGAAGTCCATTTGATCGTCGATCACAAGAGTGATGCCGCCTGGAATTTGGTTCACCAAATCAAGAGTGAATTTGACGTCGACAACCGTTTCAGGATTCATGAAATGCGCAAGCCGAACAAGACTTGCGGACTTAAATGCAGTTCATTATTGCAAGGCCTGAATAACGTAAGCCATCATTCAAGTTACCTGGTCCTGATTGACGCCGATGTAACACCCCATCCAAGTTGGTTGGGACAGTTGATCGCGCCCTTGGGTGACAAGAAAATCGGCGTGGTTACCGGCAACCAGTGGTACGAGCCCGAAACACCAACCGCCGGTTCAGTACTCCGCAGTTTATGGAATGCCGGCGCGCTCGTTCCAACAGCGATTCTCAGTAATCCCTGGGCCGGAACATTCGCGATGCGAATGGAAGACGTACGACGAGCCAAGTTACAGAAAATCTGGCGGAAGTCCATCGTTGATGATGGCCCCATTCGTCAAGCCCTCCGACCACTCGGACTTTCCATCTATTTTTCTCCCTCGTTGATCATGGTCAACCGTGATCGCTGTACGTTCAAATACGTCAACCGCTACGTATCCCGCATGTTGACCTGGTCAAGAATGTACGAAACGACGTTTATCAATACGGTACTGCACGCCATCATTACCTTTGGCCTGCTGGCCGCTTCGTTGGGCATTTTTCTTTTATCGATGTTCACTCAAGATTGGAACTCGGCGCTGGTGGTTGGCAGTGGACTGTTAACTGGTTTGGTGCTTACCAGTATCTCGTATTTCGTCGTTCGCAACTCGGTTGCCCATTGCATTGGCATGCGGGGCGAGACGCTGCAACGATTGTCAATCGGCCGCGTTTTCCGCTACATATTATGGACACCGATGGCCCAGTTGATTTATTGTGTTTCCTGTTTCCGCGCGGCCCTCACACAGCGGATCCAATGGCGACAGATCACGTATGAACTCAAGGGTAAATCCAAGGTCGAGATGGTTCGTTACCGTCCCTGGATCGCTACCGAACCAGAACAGGTTCGATCAGAAGTTTCGATTTAAGTTTCGACGTCGAAGACTTGGCTTCAAGAGCCCATTCTGCAACGACAAACCAGGACCCTCACGCTTGTCGCCAAAGTCGTTTGCAGATATCAGACCCACTCCGATCGCATTCCAGAGACCCTTGTTCCGGGCCAGCCCATTCGGACAAAAACATGGCGTATTAAGAACGCCATAGGTCCAGGCTTTACCATTTATTCGAAAAGGACTGTTGGATCGCTGATGCCATAGATAATCAAAGCCGCCACGCCCAACCCACAGCCAATCATCGACACGACGGTTAACGCGATACTCGAGAACAGAAACCCCTTCATCGGATGGGGCTGACTCCAGTGGACAATCAAGTAATAGAGCATTAATGGGGAAAACAGGAACGCAACAATTGCCAGGGCAAGACTGCCGGTATTATTCTTGACCGTCCGACTTGCATTGAACTGAATGACCAAACCTGCAATCCCAACCGCGAGAAAGGCAATCCCAAACACAACCATCGATGTCCTGATTACAAAAAATGACAAGACAAACGCCAACAAGAAAACGGGAAGAAACAAGAACATTTTGAGCCAACCGACTCTCCCAGGCTGTTGTTTTCGGGAACCCACATCCGACAAAATATCATCATCTTCTTTTAAGATAAATTGAGCCAACGGATCTTCTTTGGGTTTGCTTTTCTTGGGAGCAGCGATCGCTGGATTGATAAACACGGCAGCAAAATCATCTTGCTGCTCTTGTTCCGTGGCCTCCGATTCCTGGATTTCGATGTCGGACGTTGCAAACCCGGGATCCTCAACCACGTGATTGGCCAATGGATCGGCTGGGGAAATCGGCCCGCCAGCAAACAGATCGGGTCGCGGTTGAAATGGACCGTCGATACCCAGTTTTGCCATGTCGGCTCGTTGCTGCGGACTCAGCGGGTTGGCGACCACCGCCTTACCGGCGGATTTGTCGGGCAGCGATTTCCTGGGCTGGCCCACTTGGAACCGCGTGCTGCATGCCTTGCATTGGACCGGCTTGCCAATCAGCTGATCGGGCAAGTTGTATTTAGCTTTGCATTTAGGACAGGCAACAACGGCGGGCATCTGTGCTTACTCCAATTTTCCAACCCAGGGCAATAATAAAACTAATCTCTTATTGTACCTCGCAACAGACAATACCGCAGATGTTTGCAATTGCAACCTTGAATGATTGGGCAGAAATATTAATCAGGGAACTATTGTATTGATTTCCCGGCCATCGGCCGTACCCAAAGCACGCCAAATCGACAGGTCAATCGATTCAGAAACAAACTCAATGGACCCGTCCATCCGGGCAAAATTAACACCGGCTGGGTGAAAGCTGCGAGCCGTCACGGCCGCGTAGGTCGGGCGGCTCATATCACGTCCTTCCTGTTGCGAGTTATAGTCGATATCGTAGACAACACCGTTATAGGTATACCTGACCTCGGTGTTGGGTGAAAAGACCGTCGTAAATCCCGCATGGTGTACCCGTCCATCACACCAGACCGTGTGGCCACTGTTGTCCGATTTTGCGCTGCCCAGCTTGAGTTCTACATCGGTCGCGGAAATCGACGCAAAATCGTCAGGGCTGGACGGTACCACCGTGTTGATCGACGCGTGATTTCGAATATAGCTGGTAAAGGATTTGACTTCCGATGCCATCAAGGTGTTACTGGTCCCATCGACCATACTGGCCATACGAGTACTATACGAAACACGAAACGCCCCGTCTCCCGAATCACCGGTAACGGGATCAAAGATAAACCAACTGCCCAGGTTAAACCCGTAACTCGTGGAATGAACGTAGGGCAATCCGTCCTGGTAACGAAGCCCTGAGTTCGGATCACTGGCACAGGAATAGACGGGCACTCCCAACGGCGGGACTCCCGTTACAACTTGGTCATGCCAATCCTTCGTTAGGTCGATCAAGTTGGCCGCATTGACCTGCTCCATCATGGGGAGGATCTTGCCGTGGATCGACCAGGAACCACGAACGGGTTCTGTCAGTTCGGCATCAAAACTGGTGGGGAATCTCTGCAATGCCGATTCGTAATTGTGAACTGCAATGGAAATCTGCCGAAGGTTATTGGCGCATTGGGTTCGCCGTGCCGCTTCGCGCACCATTTGCACGGCCGGTAACAACATGCCGATCAGAATCCCCACGATGGCAATCACTACCAGCAACTCAACAAGCGTAAATCCTTGACGTTGGAGCGGCTGTATCCTGTTCATAGTTCAATTTTCTTCTAGTGATCTCCGAGTTGCAAGAGAGACCTGCCTAAAGGGCTGGAAGAATCGCCGATTTTGATTCGGTTTTAAGGGCAGAACCCGCTGGGAAGGCCGTTCCAAACAGCAACCAACTGCTCGATTGGACCGACTGGAATTCAACCTCGCAATGGCAGGCCTTGGTCACGCCATATCGAAAGCGGCAAATCAGGTACGGCGAGAACCCATGGCCTGGATGAGGGACTTAGCGTCTCGGCGTTTCCCTGCAAGGTGTGAGTCGGCACACCAAGTCCGTTGGGTCATTTTCCGGCATGAAAATTTCAGCTTTATTTTCGGTCCCCGGATAGGAAGAGTTGGTACAATTCGATAAGTTTAAGCGACCAGTACACAGGTTTCCTGATGATTGTCGTTACCATCAATCAGTTGTCCTGCGACGTCGACATGTCGAACTTGGAACAGTTCGTATCTGTGACAAATTTCATGGACGAATGCTCGTCATACCAGACAATGGCTTAACTATTTAATGAACGTTTACAGCCGCGCTTATATTGAGAGTCTTTTTGAAGATTATCAGCAGGACCCAACGTCACTGCCCGTTGAGTGGCGCGAGTTTTTCAAAAACTTTGACCCGTCTTTGGAATCGGACGCGAACGCGGTCCCCACTACGCCTGGATTGTTGGGTGGAAATCAATCCAATCGTCGGCAAGTTGCCCAGTTACAAGACCGGGTCGATCAGCTAATTCGTGGATTTCGAGTACGAGGTCATCTCGAGGCCAAGATTGATCCATTGGGGCGACCGAGGGAGACAAACCGGGAATTGAATCCGGCCTCGTATGGTCTACTGAAAAGTGACTTCCAAAAAAAGTTCTCCGCCCGAACGATTTTCGGTGAGAACTTCAGAACCCTTGAGGAGATCGTCAACCAATTGCGGCAAACCTATTGTCGATCGATCGGGGTGCAGTTCATGCACATTGATGATCACGGAGTCCGCACATGGCTACAGTCGCGCATGGAGTCCTCTCGCAACCGAATTGATTTATCACGAGAAACCCAGGTCCGCATTCTAACACGGCTGACGGACGCGGTAATTTTTGAAGAATTTGTCCGAAAGAAATTTGTCGGCGCCAAGACATTTTCTCTGGAAGGGGCTGAAACGCTGATTCCGCTATTGGACCTTACTTTGGAACATGCGGCGGAACATGGCGTCATCGAGGTCGTAATTGGAATGGCACACCGCGGTCGTTTGAATGTGCTCGCCAATGTTATGGATAAGCGCGCCCAGAATATTTTCTGGAGTTTTGATGATCCAGACCCAGAGTTAAACCGCGGTCGAGGAGATGTGCTGTACCATTTGGGGCACAGCAGCGATTGGACAACCGCAGCAGGCAAAAAAGTGCATCTTTCACTCTGCTTTAACCCAAGTCACCTTGAGTTTGTCGATCCAGTGGCCATCGGGCGGTGTCGTGCAAAACAGGACCGGGTCAACGATGTTCGTCGAGAGAAGGGCATGACGATTCTGATTCATGGCGACGCTGCATTTGCTGGAGAAGGAATTGTTCAGGAGACCCTCAACCTCAGTCAACTGGATGCCTACTCGACGGGGGGAACTCTTCATGTGATTGTCAACAACCAGGTCGGATTTACGACCGAACCCGAGTTGGGTCGATCTACGACTTATGCCAGTGACGTCGCCAAGATGCTTCAAATCCCCATTTTCCATGTCAACGGCGAAGATCCCGAAGCCGTTGCTCAGGTGGTCAGCCTGGCCATGAAGTTCCGAGATGAATTTCATCGCGACGTCGTCATTGACATGTACTGCTATCGACGACTGGGGCACAACGAATCGGATGAGCCACGGTTCACACAACCCGGGATGTACAAGGTCATTGACAGCCGGCCAACGATCCGGGATTCGTTTCTGGAACGCATGCTGAAAATGCAAAAGATTACCCAGGCTCAGGCAAACGAAATTGCCGAGGTTCGCCGCCGGGAACTGCAGGAAGAATTTGATTCTGCCAAAGCCGAGAAGTTCACTTCTGACGCCCAGGTCGGCGGCGGTTATTGGGAAGGATATTACGGCGGGCTTGAGCGGGATGATGACAACGTCGATACGGGCGTCCCGATGGGAAAGCTGACCTACGTCATTAACCAGCTGGCAGAACTGCCGGCCTCATTCAACATCAACCGAAAACTGAAGAGAAGCCTCAGTGCGAGGAAAGAGATGGCCGAAGGGAAACGCCCAATCGATTGGGCAACGGCCGAATTGGCTGCCTTTGGATCACTTGCCGTTGAAGGGCATCGGATTCGAATGTCGGGTCAGGACTCTGGGCGCGGCACTTTCAGTCAACGACACGCGGTGCTGGCAGATCACGCAACGGGAGAGATCTATGTGCCATTGCAACACATCAGTGATGACCAGGCCCCAGTTGATATTTTCAACAGTCCGCTCAGCGAAGGCAGCGTCCTTGGTTTTGAGTATGGCTACAGCCTTGACTCGCCTGAAAGCCTGGTTTGCTGGGAAGCTCAGTTTGGTGATTTCTGGAATGCGGCCCAAGTCATTGTGGACCAGTTCATTACGAGTGCCGAAGACAAGTGGGCCCGTTTGAGTGGATTGACACTGCTGCTGCCGCACGGCTTCGAAGGGGCGGGTCCGGAACATTGCAGTGCGCGGGTCGAAAGGTTTCTGACGTTGGCAGCTGAGCACAACATCCAGATCGTCAATCCAACTACGGCAGCCCAGTATTTTCACCTGTTGCGTCGACAAGTTAAACGCAAATGGCGAAAACCGCTGATCGTGTTGACTCCGAAAAGCCTGCTGCGCGAACCGAAAATCATGTCCAATTTGGACGAGTTCTATTCTGGTACATTCCAACGTGTCATTGCTGACACGGAAGTGCCTGGGCATAACGCACCGGATAGAATCATTTTGGCCAATGGAAAAATCAGCGTGGAGCTAATCAAGGAGCGCCAGAAAACGAAGCGAACGGATGTTGCCATCATTCGACTAGAACAATTGTATCCCTTGCCATTCACGCAAATTCAGGAGATTTTGGGATGCTATCCGCCGGGCACTCCGGTCTACTGGGTTCAGGAAGAACCCAGCAACATGGGCGCCTGGTATTTCATGAAAGTAAAATGGGATGAATTCGAACTATGCCGAAACTGGCCGCTGCAGGTTATCAGTCGGCCCGAGTCGGCCAGCCCCTCTACCGGTTCAAAAAAAACCCATCAAATCGAACAGGAAGAACTAATAAAGGCTGCGTTGGGAACACCCTTGAGAAAGATTGCGAAAGCACAGCCCACAGTTCGACAGAATGATTGATGAGATCTGTTAGCGTCGTTGGTCTCCATTGCGAACTTTAGAATCAACCGTCAGTCATGAAACTAGACTTGGAATCACGCATTCATCGATTCGAAACGGAAACTAATATGTTCGAAATCAAAGTACCTGCATTTGGCGAATCCATCCAGGAAGTTCAAGTTGCAACTTGGTTAAAAAAAATTGGTGATTGGGTTGATCGGGATGAGGATCTGGTCGAATTAGATTCCGAAAAAGCTTCCCAGGCACTGGCATCGCCAGAAGCAGGGATACTAAAGGAAATCAAAGTATCCGATGGAGAATTCGCCAACGTCGGCGATGTCCTCTGCACGATGCAGGCTGCAGAAAAACCAGATGCTGCCCAGGCAACATCATCCTCGGCTGGTTCAACCGCGGCGATCGACTCTGGGGTATCGCCAGACGCTGCCGCGTGGATCATGCCAGCCGCAGAGCGGGTATTGAACGAATACAAGATTTCGGCAGACGCGATAAAGCCAACTGGCCCCGGTGGCCGTTTACTTAAAGAGGATGTAATGCGTTACATCGAATCTACCGGGCTCAAACCGGACGACAAACCGGTTCCAGTCGACACAACGGACAGTCATCCAACCAGCGAATTTGAAGACGAGATGATTTCACTGCATGGCGCCCGCGATGACTCGGTAAAACCGATGAGCATGATACGTCGCACGATTGCTGCGCGACTGGTCGAAGCACAACACTCTGCTGCGCTGCTGACCACATTCAACGAAATTGACATGCAACCAGTAATGGAATTACGAAAAAAATACAAAGAACCCTTTCTTGAAAAACACGGTGTAAAACTTGGTTTCATGTCATTTTTCACCAAGGCGGCTGTGGAAGCCTTGAAACGATTCCCCACGGTCAATTCCGAACTCCGCGGCAACGATGTCGTCTCGCGAAATTACTATGATATCGGGATCGCCATCGGTGGCGGAAAAGGACTGGTCGTTCCGGTCATTAAGAGTGTCGAACGATGCAGTTTTGCCGATATCGAACGACAAATTGGTCAGTATGCCGCGTTGGCCCAAGAGAATCGAATTGGACCGAATGACCTGACTGGCGGCACGTTCACGATCAGCAATGGTGGTGTTTACGGATCGTTACTTTCGACACCCATCGTCAACCCTCCTCAAAGCGGGATTCTTGGTTTACACACCATTCAGGAACGACCTATCGCATTCAATGGCGAGGTGGTCATCCGACCCATGATGTATATCGCTTTGACCTATGACCATCGACTTATCGATGGACGTGAAGCAGTAGGATTTCTTAAGACCATCAAGGAAGTATTGGAAGAACCTGCTCGATTGTTTCTGGAAGTCTAGCTGCCGGTTGCAGTTATTACGAACGAAAGCTGAGTTACATTCGGAGGTGTCCCTCTGATATTTTTACTGGGTAAACTAATGTCAAACCGTTTCGACCTTGTTGTAGTGGGTGGTGGACCAGGAGGTTATGTTGCGGCAATCCGCGCAGCACAACTCGGCTTGGACACCGCGGTGATCGATGAGAACGAGGAAAAGGGAGGAACATGCTTGCGTGTAGGTTGTATTCCCAGCAAAGCACTGTTGGAATCCAGTCACCTTTTCGTGGAAGCCCGCGATCACATGGCGGAGCACGGGATCGCCGCCAGTCTGGTTGAATTAAATATTGCAACCATGATGCAACGAAAAACGAAGGTCGTCAAAACCTTGACCGGTGGCATCAAAATGCTGTTGAAGAAGAATGGCGTCAAGTCGATTACTGGTAGGGGCAGACTAAAGGGTAACGGCGAAATCGAAGTGACAGGGCCGGACAAAGAAACGATCCAAGCCGATAAAATCCTGTTGGCCACTGGCAGCATACCGATGATGCTGCCTGGGATTGAATTCGATGACCATTTTGTGGGAGACAGCACCACGGCATTATCCTATAGCAAGGTTCCCGGGAAACTTGTTGTGATTGGTGGTGGCTATATCGGTTTGGAGTTGGGATCCGTCTGGGCACGACTGGGCGCAGAAGTGGTCGTATTGGAAGCAATGGATAATGTGCTGGGTGGTCTCGATCAGGAAATCGCAAGGATGGCTCGACGCACGTTTGAAAAGCAGGGCATTCAATTCCACACGGGCATGTACGTGGAGTCCGCAAGACATGATGGAACTGATTGCATCGTGACATGCAAAGGTGCTGAGCCGATTCAATGTGATCGAGTGTTGCTGGCCACTGGGCGAGTCCCCAACACCAAAGACATTGGTCTTGAAACGGCCAATATTGCAACCAACCAGAAGGGTTTTATTGAAGTCAATGAAACCTTTGAAACCTCCACTCCAGGGATCTTTGCAGTGGGAGACTGCGTTGGAGATCCAATGTTGGCTCACAAGGCTTCCGAGGAGGGAATCGCCTGTGTCGAGAACATCGTAACTGGATACGGGCATGTTGATTACAACACAATCCCTGCCATCATTTACACCCACCCCGAAATCGCATCGGTAGGTAAAACCGAAGAGCAACTGAAAGCTGAGGGACAAGAATACAAAAAAGGTGTTTCTCCGTTCGGTGCCAATGGCCGGGCACGTGCGCTGGGTGCTACCGACGGGAAAATCAAAATCCTGGCCGACCAAAATACAGATCGCATCCTGGGGGTCCACGCCATCGGTGCCCAAGCGGGTGACTTGATTGCCGAGGCGGCCGTGGCCATGTCTTTCGGAGCTTCAAGTGAGGACTTGGCTCGTTGTTGCCATGCACATCCGACACTTTCTGAAATCATGCAGGAAGCTGCGATGGCCGTTGATGGTCGAGCGATCCACAGTTGAGGTCAGGTTGGTTATCCGCCAGGCCATTCAAGTCCAGCCAACGAATCCAGGCTTATTGGCATTGCGAGGTTCATTGGCAAGTCGGTTTTGCTAGCAGTCGCATCCTGTCAATTTCTGGTAGCGTCAAGGAAAAACAGCCTAGACGATTGATGCAATAGCCTCTAATTTTCCGCGTGCTGATGCAGCCCAATTTTTTTCCTGCGCAAATGGTAGGCCAATGGCAAAACCAATCTTATGGACATTTCGTTTCAGCCTGCTCTTTCTGTTCGCGATGACTCCACTATTGTCCGCGCAGGATTTCCGAATTGAGACAGAGCTCTACGTTGGTGATTCCACCAAATCTAGCTCCCGCAATGTCACTGTTTTTTCGGATTCATTGGTCTACGACTTTTTGATGTCCGATACGGCAGTTTCGGAGCCGGTTCAAATTACAGTTTTCGATCGAACGGAAAAAAAGTTTATCCTGATCGACATGCAGCAGAAAATCCGACTCGAACTGGAACGTGCACAGTTAATTAAACTCCTCGAAGGATTGCGAACAGAAACGATGCAAAATGAATCTGTTCGATTCATGGCCGACATCCAATTCAAGGAAGAATTTGACGTAACCTCAGGGGTTGTCGAAGCCAAAACCGACTTGATCCGCTATGAGCTTAAAGGAAACCACCCCGCCGACTCGACGATCTTACCGGCCTATCATGACTTTTTGGATCATTACACAATGCTCGGCGCGTCGGATCCGCAACGGTTTCCACCCTTTGCCAGAATGAAATTCAATCAGGTCATAAAAAAATACGGTTGGATTCCGACCGAAGTAACTCTTACTGTCGGTACGAACGAAGTATTCCAGCGTGCCATCAAAGCCCGTACCCAACACACGCTAAATATGAACCTGTCGGACCGCGATCGGGAACGGATCCAGTTGGCCAAACGTTGTTGGATGAATTACAAGATAGTGAGCATGGCAGAATTCAGAGGATTACCAAAACTAGTAAAGGACGATGCCACGACTAAAAAGCAATAAAACAACATGGCCCTGGAATTAATAGCGGAGATTTAACGTCCGTTATTAATGTTGAGTGTCATACAAAACCATTTTTTTTTGCGAACAGCAGGAACTTAAGGTAACCTAAGGGCAATATTCATTCTACTTTTTGTGGATTTCCTCGCTAACTCCGAAACTTTTTACAATCATCTTGATTTAATAAGTGGCGAGTTTTTCTCCTGAGTAATGGCACCCATTCATAAGACCCTCCGACATACACAATCAAACAGGCCTGACAAGGCATTCAACTGCAGTTTTGGTTCCTGATTTGACCTTATAGACATTAATTTTTTTGACGCCATTTCAGGCGTTGGCGAAAACGATGGCGTTATTGAATGTTCTTCGTCGAGTATAGCGAGGACGTGGTATGATCGAGATTAAACACAAATCGACCGGTGAGGTCTTGCACACAGTTGATGGAGACAGTCTCAGAGGCTGTCGTTTAAAGTGTATTGATTTACGGGGTGCTGATTTTCAAAACCAGGATCTCAGTAAAAGTTATCTCAGTGGCTGTAGCCTGAGTGAAGCCAATTTGCGAACGGCCAATCTTTCTAACACAAAGATACTTAACTGTGTCGCTCAACGAACTGATTTTACTAACGCGAATTTGTCAAATGCCGACCTGAGCGATAATGTCCTGGACGTATCCAGATTTGTCAAAGTCAATGCAAAAGGATGCAAGTTCCGTCACGCTAAAATCAATGGTGCCGATTTTTCCGAGGGCAACCTGGACGGCACAGATTTTTTCTTTTCCGAACTTCGAAGCAATTTCACGGCTGCCAGCTTAATAGGTGCCAACCTGTTTGGAGCTGATATGTGCAACGCTGATTTCACCAGGGCCGACCTGCGGAAATCTATCATGACCGACTGCAAGATATTGGGCGCTAAATTCGAGTATGCCAAACTGCAAGGATCAATTGGCACCAATGGGCATCCGTGGGGCTTTAGCTCCAAGAATTTACCAAAAAAACAATGGTGGAAGATCTGGTCCAGCGCTGCCAGTTAGCCTCGGATAAAATCAGGCTGCCGTGTTTCAACCGGTAGCCCACCAACCGGCTTTTGGTTGGTCCGGCTACTATTGGAATTCCGCGAGCATTTCGCCAGCTTGGGAATCGCTCGATACTGATGCAGTACTCACCGATCCGAATTTTTCTTGCTGCCGGGATGCCGACCATTCCCCAAGACTCAATCGGTACCGCGCCGCCCCCACGATTCCCGATCGAGCTGCTGTAAACGACACTAATAAATTAATGGAATAGGTAATTAAGTCAGGGTTCGTGATGAACCCCAATCAACAACCAATCGGCACGGGCACTCCATGAAATTGGCTTAAAACGGCCTTTTTTTTTGGAAATTCGCCCCGCTTACTCGGCTTTGTCACCATTACTGGGAAACAGGCATACTAATTTAGAGCTGGACGGTTAAACTCTAGGGAAAATCCAAATCCCGAGTCAAAATCTAGTCGAAAAACATCGCCCGCGTGTCGATGGATTAATCGATTTCAATGCATTATCGTTTGCTGGAGTTGCATTGGATCTAGAAAATTTGGCCCTACCGAATCTGGTTGTTACTGCAAGCTGCATTTGAATCGTCATCCGAATCCACGAGTTTGTTAGATTTGGTCATCGGGAACATTTGTTTTCGGTATCACAACAGATTTCCGACACCTTCAAAACAACCCGTTTTGCCAACTTGGGCACCTCCCGTCAATGGAACAGATTCCGAAAGCTGATAATCCCGAGGCACTGCACCAGCAATTGCTTCGCTCATTCACGGAATTTGAACTTTCATTCCGTCGCCGATTCCCGGTCATCTGGCTAACAACCCTGTTAGCGCCTTTTGTCATTTCAGCAGGATTGATTGTTTTTTTTGGTTTGACGGACGGTTGGGGTTTTTCCAGAAAGCTGGTTGGCCATGCCTTGATGACTTTTTTCGTCTTCGGCCGCTTGATCATTCTATGCGGGCTGGAATCGAATGCCGATGACACCTACCGGATTGCACTCTCTCCCGCCGTCCTGTTTGGCCTGGTCACGTACCTCGACTTCATGGTGGCTTTGTTTGTTACGTTTCATATGGGGTTCTTGTTTAGGATCCCCTACGTTGGACCGAAAGTAGCCATGTTGGTGTGGGATGGCCGATTTATTCTTAATGCCCAACCCTGGGTAAAACGGGTTGCGTTTCTGGGGCTTGTCATATTTGTGATTTTCCCAACGTCGACAACGGGCAGCATCGGCGGTTCCATTTTTGGACGATTATTGGGCCTCAGTCGCTATATGATCGTTTTGGGGATTCTGTTTGGCAGCATGATTGGCAATGCCATCATGTACATTTTTGCGAAACAGATTAACCAATACATAACACCTGATAATGTATGGATCAAAGTTGTCGGGGTGCTGGTTTTGGTCGGCTTGTTTGCTTTAGTTGAAATACGATATCGATTCGTCAAGCGGAAGTACATGGCCGCCGCAAAATCGAGAGTCGAAAAATTGAGTGAACCTCAAACCGCCGATTCTGACTTGACGCAAACAACCGACGAGAATTTAGTCAATCAAGAACCACGCGAAAGTTAGTTGATCGATTGACCTCCAACTGGCAAAAACTAAATGATCGGGTGACTGCCTGCGAAGCATGCGACCGCCTGATAAGCCATTGTCGCCAGGTTGCTTGTCAGAAACGACGAGCCTACGCAGATCAAGATTACTGGGGCCGCCCGGTACCCAATTTTGGTTCCACCCGAGCATCGTTGCTGATCGTCGGCTTGGCACCAGGAGCTCATGGGGCAAATCGCACGGGCCGCATGTTCACCGGTGATCGAAGTGGGGATTGGCTGTTTCGTGCGCTTTGCAAGTCGGGCTTTGCCAATCAACAGGAGTCAACATGCACCTCCGACGGATTGCGATTGTCTGATTGCGCGATTACAGCCGTCTGCCACTGTGCGCCACCGGACAACAGACCTACTGCGGACGAAATTCATCGTTGCCAGCCATTTCTTGACGAAACCATCAATCTGATTCGGCCACAAGTTTTCCTGGCATTGGGAGGTCTGGCTTGGAAATCGGTTGCCCGCTATGCCATCCATCAACAGTGGTTGGCGGGATCACAGCCTTCGTTTTCCCATGGTTCTGTTGTCGAGTTGAAGATTCCCCGCCGGCGAAAACGCTGTTGGCTGGTTGGCTCGTACCATCCCAGTCAGCAAAACACGTTTACCGGTCGTTTAACGGAACAAATGTTGGATGATGTATTCGTAAAGACCCGGAATTTGATACGCGATCCCTAGCTACATTCTCCAATCATCAATGGTTGATTGGTAGGGAAAGTTTCGCTGGACGAGCCAATTCCGAGACCGTTAACCGCTGTCACCGCCGCTGTCTTGTGGCCCGTCGTTCGAGTATGATGGTTAAGTTCGGGCACGCATTA
Organism: Mariniblastus sp.; assembly: GCA_014237975.1. Taxonomy (GTDB): domain Bacteria; phylum Planctomycetota; class Planctomycetia; order Pirellulales; family Pirellulaceae; genus Mariniblastus. The sequence goes on from JABACA010000007.1 coordinate 50,551, forward strand.
TCGCGATTAAAAAACACAATACTTTGTTTACACCAGGTAGAAGCTTATGTCGGAAGAATTCAGACCGACAGAAAATCAAGATTTACGCCTGGATCCAGCGGCGTTGGCCGCATCCATCATTTCCTGGCTGGTGATTCTGGGAGTCGTGGCTTTCCTGTTCGTCTATGTACTGATCAGCCAACTGACTCCGCACGTCGAGGAAGGCGGGATTTCGGGGGCCGAGTTGATGAACGTCAACCTGATGGGCCGAATTCTGATTGGCCAGTCCGAACTCGCTCCACAAGAAAAATCGAGCCTGGTCGGCCAACTTGGCCAATTCAATACGGGACCGGTAGAACAACGATACTGCTATGCGATTTTTACGAATGAACTTGAATCGGCCACAATTGCCATCGAGAAACTGAAAGCAACCGATGCTAAGGTTGAGGAATTTAATTATGAATTATCCGCCGATCAAACTCGACTGCGGGAGATTATCGGTCAATTACTGCGAGAGTACGAATCCGGTCAGCTGGATTCCTCAATAATCCCCAAGGCCGATCGCGATTTCCTGACGTCTACCTTGGGTTGGTGCGGGGATTTGGCATTGGTTCCACCCGGAACGCCCAATAAAGCGAAGCGGCGCAGTGTGATGGGTAGAGCACAGAGTGCTTTATGGATCATGATAGGTGTCTTCGTTTTTGGTATTGGAATATTACTTTGCGGGTTTATCAGTCTGGCTGTAATCTTCTACCTGACGGTAACTGGTAACATTCAATCTAAAATGCACGACCAGGCAAGACGTGGTTCCATCTATCTACAGACGTTTGCCATCTGGATGGTTCTGTTCGTGTTGCTCCAAATTCTATCGGGCCTGGCAGGCAGCTGGATTACCGATCCTTTGATCAAACAGCTGCTGATGCCGATGGCGTTTCTCTTGTCCCTAATCGTCCTGGCATGGCCCATGGTGTGGGGGATTTCGTTCCGGGAAGTTCGTGATGACATTGGTTTAAAGTTAGGAAATCCGTTCAAAGAAATAATGGCCGGCGTGATCGCTTACATGGCCTTGTTGCCGATCTTGTTGTGCGCCGCCGTGGTTTCCGTCATGTTGGCCGCCATTCTTTCTATGATGCAGACAACCAGTGAATTCGGTGGAGGGACCCAGGGTGGCCATCCGATTCAGGAGGACATTGCAACCGGCGATACCACGACGTGGCTGATCGTGTTCTTTACCGCCTGCATTGCCGCACCGATTATTGAAGAAACGATGTTTCGAGGTGTGTTTTATCGCCATCTACGAGATGCGACCCATGGTTGGCGTCGTTATCAGAGTGTTGGTTTTGCTGCCTTGGTGAACGGTCTGATTTTCGCAGCCATTCATCCCCAAGGGATCATTGGAATCCCCTTGTTGACCACATTGGCCGTCGGTTTTTCATTGACACGCCAGTGGCGAAGTTCGTTAGTCGCCCCGATGGTCATGCATGCCATCAACAATGGATTGGTGATGTGTACATTGTTTTTGCTGCTGAGTTGATCCATCCGTATCGGTAGATTTTTTCGATCGGCGCCTTAAAATGTCATTCCCGAAACGGTTGCCCATTTCGAAAGCTCCGCGATTCCTCGCCGCCAGTTTCTCGTTTGCAATCCCAAACGTTATTTGATTAAAAATTCTACAGGCAGAAAAGAAATAGCTATGGCCACGATTAACGAACACTACCTGAAACTCCAAGCGGGCTACCTTTTCCCGGAAATCGCCAGACGGGTATCCGATTACTGCCAATCCAATCCCAATGCCCAAGTTATCAAAATGGGGATTGGCGATGTAACACAACCGTTACCAGCCGCCATTGTTTCGGCCATGCATACTGCCATTGATGAAATGGCAACTGCCGAAACCTTTCGCGGCTACGGCCCCGAACAAGGACACTCATTTCTGCGCGACGCTATCCGTGACCACTGCTTTCGAAACCGGGGCATTGACATTGATTCTGACGAAATATTCGTCTCGGACGGGTCGAAATGCGATAGCGGTAATCTGCTCGACATTTTTGGAATAGAAAACAAAGTCGCGGTGCTGGATCCCGTCTACCCGGTTTATGTTGACACGAATGTGATGGTCGGTCGAACCGGCGCCGCCGACGCCAACGGACAGTATTCCGGACTGGTTTACCTACCTGTCAATGCAGAGAACGATTTTCAGCCGGCCCTGCCGAGCGAACCGGTCGATCTGATCTATCTTTGCTATCCCAATAACCCGACCGGTACGGTCGCCACCAAGGAGATGCTTAAGACTTGGGTCGATTATGCGAGAAAAAATCATTCCATCATCTTCTTTGACGCGGCTTACGAGGCGTTTGTTTCCGATCCCGAAATCCCGCGTTCCATCTATGAAGTAGAGGGGGCCCAGGAAGTCGCGATCGAGCTGCGCAGTTTCAGTAAGAATGCGGGGTTCACCGGGATACGGTGTGCTTACACGGTTGTACCGAAAAAATTGATGGGTTATCTGCCCGGCGGTTCGCCACAGGCCATTCATCCGCTCTGGAATCGGCGCCACGGCACCAAGTTCAATGGCGTTTCCTATCCGGTGCAACGGGGAGCGGCTGCTTCGTTTAGCCCTGAAGGCAAACAGCAAATCGAGGAACTCATTCGTTTTTACATGAACAATGCCCGCTTGCTGCGAGAGGGATTGATGGGGGCCGGGTTGCAGGTTTACGGCGGTCTGAATGCGCCGTATGTGTGGTTAAAAACACCCGGCGAGATATCGAGCTGGGATTTTTTTGACCAACTACTTCACGAATCCCAGATTGTCGGCACTCCAGGCAGCGGGTTTGGCGCTTCCGGTGAAGGTTATTTTCGGCTAAGTGCCTTTAGTAACCTGGAAAACACCCAGGAAGCGATCCGGCGGATCGAAGCAAGCTTGGCCAGCAAAACCTAGTATCATTGAAGAAAATCCCGTCCGGAACTCTCGTCTATTGGGATGCCGAGATCCCAATACTCATGCTCGGCCAGGTTTCATTAGCCGCATAATCAGCCAAAGGCCTACACCAAACGGAAGCAGAACTACCAATATTGAAAACAACGCCGCCAACCACCAACTTCTGTCAGGAGCACCTTCAATCAGATCCGTGACATTGGTCACTAAATTCATCGTGCCCCACATCATCAATAAGCCGGCTACAATCGAACCAGATATATAGTCGACAATTTTTCGCAACGCGTTTCTTTTTTTTGTATTACTGGTCGGCATATTTTTTTTCGGCAATCACAAATTGAAACAGTTGCAATTTAGGTTTATCTGGAAAAAGTGGTTTGGCAGTGACCGTGAAACCTGCCTGTTCAAGTTTGGCGTTAACATCCGGCCACAGAAACGTCAGATAGTACATGATAAAGGGGGGCCGAATCAACCAGTTGCGAACTCGCATTGCCCCATTAAACCCCCGCGCCAGCCAATACGTCGCTGAAAAACGGGATGGCATTCGATGGGTGATAAAAGCAAACCGGCCGCCGACCGCCAAAACCTTATGTATTTCTGCAATAAAACGTTGCTCTTGGGTCGGCAATATATGGCCGAAGGCTCCAAAGGAAACGGCCAAATCAAACGTTGCCCCAAACGGCATATTAAACACATTGCCACGAACCAATTCAAACGGGCAAGTGGTACCTGTCAAATTCTCTGCCGCCTGATTCAACATTCCCTGACTCATGTCGATTCCCACCAACTGGTCCTGGCAAAGCGGCGCCAATGCTTGCATGGCGGCGCCCGTACCACAACAAACATCCAAGATCGTATTGAATTGAGAGGGACCACACTGCTCGACCAGTCGCTGCTTGAATGCTGCAAAAAAAGGATTGCCTGTCCGAAATGGCGTGTGGTCAAATTTGGGTCCCAGTAAATCGTACCCTCGCTCGGTCGATGACAGTGCCTGCTGGGCCAATTCGAAAAAGGTTGGTCCTTGCGGGTGAAACATAAGTTGCTCTACCAGACGTTAATTGAAAGCCGACCTGGACAAAACGGCTGGATGAAGCCGGTAGTCCCGATCCTTGGCAAACGGGCCATCCCAAGACGGCTTGCGCCGCCTACTGGATTTCATCGATTACCTGTCGAGCGTGCAATCCTACCGCGGCCGCCAGTGCCAAAGCGGTCACCACTTGAACCAGCGCACCCAATAGACTGAACAAGATCGATGGTAAGTAAAGGATGAACGTACCGAGCAGAAAAACACCGAGCAACACCAAAACCGTTTGATACAGTTTTAACCACCGCGAATGCTGACGTGAAATTGTCTTCAGAATATCGGGTGAAACGATGTTCACAACGGACTCATTGAACAAGGCGCTCACCAAGCAGATGGGCATAATCAGGAAAACCGAAATGGGAACCAACAGCAGCAACCCAATCATGCTGCCGGTCATGAAATACAGGACGTTACCCAGAAAGAAACCTGGCAAGGCCCCGGCCCAGAAACTGACGGCCGTAAAGGCGAACGATCCGAACCACTCAGAGAACCCCAACTCGGGCCATTGATCCACCTTCGCGTCGCCCTCCGCCGAATCGCGAAATAACACAGAAAACGTGATTGAAAACAGCACCGCACTGGGCAACCAGAAAAGGCAACCTAAAAACCCAGTCGTTATCAGGCCCAGAATACTCCGCTCCTCACCTCTTTCTTCGTCACCCCAAGCCACATCAAACGAATCAAAAAATGAGTAGCCAATCGCGAACATGACAACGCTGATCAGTGCCCGGACCGACAACTGCGGACTCCGAAAAACCGTTTTCATCCATTCCAAAAGCTGCTTTAACTGGCTCTCTTTACCATATTGTTCCATTGAAGGCGGCGATTCTGACTCGTCATTGCCGCTGCCCGAGTCCGCCTCCGGTTCCTCCCTCCAGCGAACCGATGGGTCCTTTTGAGAACCTGATTGGCCTGCAGGAACGGTGCGGGAACTCACGACGGGGCCAGGTCCGGTTACCGTTCTGTTGTGGGTTGGTTCCGGTTCTGGCTCCAACGGCAGATCCTGCAAACGCAATTCATCTTCATCGTCCAACGCATGAGATTGCATCTCGGAAACATCTTCTTCCGGGTCCTGGGGCCCATCGTCAAGGATTTCCAAATCCACAATCTCGTCATCCTCGATCGAGAGCGGTTTTAAAAGATCTTGTTCTACCGGTTCCATGCCGTAACCGGGCTTAATCCCGTAATCCGCATCCGGGCGTTCAACGGGTTCCTCCAATTCCAACTCATCCTTCACGTCCGGCTCCTGTGCAGGTGCCGACCAGGGAGTCTTGGGTTTTGGTTTGTTGAACGGCTGACTTACCTGTACACCAGAAAAACAAATTGGACATTCGACAGTACTGCCAACCTGCCCCAAGTTGACGTGGATACGCGTGTCACAAACCGGGCATTTCAGACCGAAAACCTGATCGGAATCACCATCCATTTCCAAACCATCAATCTTGATGGGCGCATCATTGTCCACCACGAATGGATCCTGTCCCTGACCGGGTGCCACGTCTTCCTCAAGGGGCTCCAACTTCAGGTCAAATTCATCACTGACCTGCTCCCCTTCGACCTCTTCGGGGGGTGCCGCTTTGGCTGAGTTCGAGACCCGTTCGACACTTTGCTGATCGTCCTCAACGAAAAGTTCATCCCCGTCAGCCAGTTCGATCGAACCCGTCTCTCGATTGGCATCTTCGGCATCGGCCTCTGGATCGATTACCTCCAAATCAACTGGCAGTTCAAATTCATCACTGACCTGTTCGGCTGGTGGTTTATCGGAAGGGTCGTTTTGGTCGCCAACAGGTTCATCGAACAGATCCTCAAAACCGACTCCCGACGCCAATGCTCCAGGCACGAGTAACGACGTTTCACAGTCGGGACACGGAATCCGCTGGCCGGCAGATTCAGAAGAAACTCTGACACTACCCAGGCATTGGGGGCATTCAAAAACAATAGGTTCGTTAGGGGTCAAATTATCTCTCAACCTCAAATTTCTCTATTTCGACAGTCCACCCAGCTGACTGGCCATCTGCCTGATTGGTCACTATTTAATTTTGATTTAATTCTCAACAAACCTCAATCACTCAAACTCTAATTCAAAATCATTTTCCAGCATTATCGAGTTCTTGTTTTGAGATTGTCGGTTCCAACAGGGGTGATATGATGACGGAATGAGATTATCCGGTGGTGCAACCTGTAAAGACGCGTGTTTTTTATTGGTTTCATTCTCCACCTAGGCGAGGCGAGTATTTTCATGAAGCTGATCCGTGTAGCTGCTGGAGTTCTCAACCAGACCCCGATGGACTGGTATCGCAATCGCTCGAATATTCTCTCGGCCTTTCAGCAGGCGCGTGAACAGTCTGTTTCGATTCTCTGCTTGCCAGAATTGTCTGTCACCGGGTACGGATGTGAGGACGCTTTCCATTCGCCAGGTCTTCACAAAACGGCGCTCGAATTCCTTCAGTCCATTGTTGCGGAATCCCGTCAACTGGTGGCCTGCGTCGGATTGCCAGTCATGTATGCCGGAGGTGTTTTCAACACGGTTTGCCTGATGGTCGATGGTCATATCGCCGGTTTCGTACCCAAACAGCACCTGGCCGGTGATGGCATTCACTATGAACCCCGCTGGTTTAAACCCTGGCCCGAAGGTGTACGAGGTGAACTTGAGATTGGAGGTATCGACTATCCCATTGGTGACCTGCTGTTTGATATTGGAGGAGTCCGAATCGGTTTCGAAATATGTGAAGACGCTTGGGTCGGCTCCCGTCCAGGCGCCAAACATACAGCCCGCGGAGCAGATATCATCCTGAACCCCAGTGCCAGTCATTTTGCGTTTGGCAAGCACGATGTGCGACGTGGTTTTGTTAGCGAAGGGAGTCGCGCATTCAAAGTAACCTATGTGTATTCCAACCTGTTAGGTAATGAAGCGGGCAGGGCAATCTATGACGGCGACAGCATGATTGCTACCAATGGCAAGTTACTGGTCACGGGTCCTCGGATGAGTTTCGAGTACAGCCACATTACCATGCATCAGATCGACGTTGATACTACCCGGATGAGTCGTGCACGTACGGGCAGTTTTGAACCAGACGTTGATGGTGATGAATCTGATATCGTCGAAATTGACTTTGATTATCCGCAAGACGAGCTGTTGCCCAACGAAGACCGGAGCGACGGCTGGGAAGACGGTCCGGATGTCAAATTCGAGGAATTTACACGTTGTGAATGCCTGGGGCTGATCGATTACTTGGTGAAGAGCGGTTCCAAAGGATTTGTCGTTTCGCTTAGCGGCGGTGCCGATTCAGCAGCTGCTACCGTGCTGGTCTCGCTGGCGTTTCAATTTGCAGCTGCCGAATTGGGGCTGGAACAGTTGTGCCGTCGTCTGGGCCTCAGCGACGAGTCCATTCCCGATGTCTCCAGCCTGATTCGTCGCATGCTGACAACCGTTTATCAAAGTACTTGCCACAGTTCCGAAACAACCCGATCGGCGGCAGCCGACGTCGCCGCTGGTGTTCATTCCAAGCATCTGGAACTGGATGTTGACAGCCAGGTCAATCAGTACAGCAAACTGGTTGCTGATGCTTTGGGAATTAAACTCAATTGGCAAGACCACGATATTACTTTACAAAATATTCAAGCTCGGACGCGGGCACCAAGCGTTTGGATGATTGCCAACCTCCATGATGCGTTGCTGTTGTCAACCAGTAATCGCAGCGAGTCAGCGGTAGGTTACGCGACGATGGATGGAGACACATCCGGCGGCCTGAGCCCGTTGGCTGGAATCGACAAGGCCTTTCTCCGCAAGTGGCTGGTATGGATGGAAACCACCGGACCCCAGGGCGTCGGTCCCATCCCCCAGTTAAGCAGCGTCAATCAGCAGCAACCTACCGCCGAGTTACGCCCCCCCAGCGAACGGCAAACGGATGAAGGTGATCTGATGCCTTACGAAATTCTCGATTACATCGAACGACTGGCCGTCCGTGACAAGATGATGCCGGTCGATGTATTTGAACACTTAAGAACTGATTTTGGTGATTACCCGTTGCCACAATTGGCCGCCTGGATCCATAAATTTTTTCGGCTATGGTGCCAGAACCAATGGAAACGGGAACGTTACGCACCCAGTTTTCATTTGGACGACGAGAATCTGGACCCCAAGACCTGGTGCCGATTTCCAATTTTGTCGGGCGGCTATCGATATGAATTGGAGCAACTGGACGCCCATGTTAAGTCGCTCGGGATCAACGGTTGAACATGGACGGAAATGATCTTCAAGTGATCTCGACCCTTCGCCAGCGGGCGGCCAGCCACCCCCAACGCATCGTTCTTCCCGAAGGTCAGGATACCAGGGTTCTCAATGCGGCCAATCTATTGGCCGAACGGGGCTGGTGTACTCCCGTGGTTTGCGATCCCGATCCCGCCATTCCGCTCCACAGGATGGTCCAGACTATTTCTGTCAGCGACCCCGAATTGATGGACCGCGCGGCGCTGCAGCTGGTGGAAAACCGCAAGAACAAGGGGGTGGACTACGAAACATCGGTTGAAATGATCAAGAATCCTTTGCTCTTTGCGGCGTTACTGGTCCGAACAGGTTTTGTGAATGGATCGGTTGCCGGCAGTTTGGCCGCAACAGCCAGCGTGATTCGAGCTGGCTTGTACGGCATTGGTACGCCCCCGGGCAGAAAATTGGTTTCCAGCTTTTTCCTGATGCAATTGCCGGACCGGGCAGTGACTTATGCCGATTGTGGCGTGGTGCCCGATCCCAGCGATCAGGAACTGGCCGAGATCGCCGTTGCGGCTGCCAATAATCACGCTCTGTTAACCGGAGAAATTCCCAAAGTTGCCATGCTTTCCTTTTCGACGCGAGGAAGTGCCAACCACCATCATATCGACAAGGTGGTCAGCGCCACAGAAATCGCACGTTCCCTGGCACCCGAAATCGAAATCGACGGAGAACTTCAATTCGACGCAGCGTGGGTTCCACAGGTTGCCGCCCGTAAGGCACCCGATTCCAAGGTTGCCGGGCAGGCTAACGTTTTCATCTTTCCCGACCTCGCATCGGGTAACATCGCCTACAAGATCACCGAACGATTGGCCGGTGCTCAAGCGCTAGGGCCGTTGGTTCAAGGGCTTCGCCAACCATGCATGGATCTATCAAGAGGATGCTCCGTCCAGGACATCGCCGACGTTGCGGTAATCGCTTCCGTGATGGCAACAGGGAACCGTTGATATGATCCATTTGCCGATTGTCGATGATTGTCACGGTTGCGGCGTCTGTTGCTTGCAAATGGGCTTTCCCACATTTATGTTGCCCGCCAAACCGTTGACCGAAGTTGAAATTGACGCAGACCCGGAACTCCGGCAGAGGGCAAAAGACCCTGACATTCGACGCCATTTGTTGGACGGCCACCCCGGTGAATCTTTCTGGCACGATCTACCTCAACACCTGCGGCTGGAATTGGAAGAATTTTGGGAAGTTCATGATGGGAAAACGGATTCACTCAACGGTCCCTGCATCTGGCTCGACCTGGTCACGCGGCAATGCAAACACCATGAATACCGGCCTCACGTCTGTCGCGACTTCGATGTTGGCAGTATCGAATGTCAGGAGTGGCGAGAACACTACCGGGATCGAATTAAGCCTTGATCCAAAGAACTCATCCAAGTCAGCAGAATTGGCTGGAGCGGTTCGCCAGGCGCCGGTTGGCCAGGTCTCCGCGAACCTTGACTCAAACCTGCAGTACACCCGTTCGAAACGGCTGATCCTCGGCATGTCGCGTGACGATCCTGAGGGAATCAATCAATGTCTGACGGGTTTCATCCGGATGGATAATTCCGTCCACCCATAAACGCCCTGCGGCATACCGAATATCGGTTGACGTATCGTAGGCATCGGTCACTTTCTGCTTCAACTCTTCCAGTTCAACCGTGTCTGGTTCTTGGCCTGCCCGCTTGAGTGCTGCAATGTTGATATCGAGAATCGTCGAGGCGGCCTGTTTTCCACCCATGACCGCGTAACGGGCATTGGGCCAGGCAAAAATCAAACGCGGATCGAATGCTTTGCCACACATTGCATAGTTTCCTGCCCCGTAACTACCACCCGTAATCAATGTTATCTTGGGAACCCGGCTGTTTGAAATCACGTTCACCACCTTGGCGCCAGCCCTGATAATACCCATTTGTTCACTGTCACGGCCAACCATGAAACCCATTACATCCTGCAGGAAAAGCAAGGGGGTCCAGGTCTGGTTGCAGTCCATGATAAACCGAGCTTCCTTGTCCGCGCTATCATGATAGATGACACCGCCGAATTGCATCCCTTCTTTGGCAGATTCGACGACGGTCCGCTGGTTGGCAACCAGGCCGACCTGAAACCCGCCGATCTTGGCGTGCCCACAGACAATCGTCTTTCCATATTCAGCCTTGTACTCTTGAAATGAATCAGCATCGACCAAAAAGCTGATCAAGTCACGAACGTCGTAGCGGGTTTGTGGATCGAATGGAATGGCATCATAGATATCAGCCGTCGCGCGAGCCGCTGCCACAGGGGGATCCGCAGAAAACTGACTTGCCATATGATCGGCAGGTAACATCTCAACCAACGCCCGCAATCTGGCGATCGCCGCCTCGTCATCCGGTTCCCGATAGTCAATCGTCCCACTGACAGTGGCATGCATTTCGGCACCACCAAGATCTTCATGGGAAACTTCCTGGCCAATCGCGCTTTTGACCAATGCCGGCCCAGCCAGGTACAACCCGGAACCTTCGGTCATGATCAACTTGTCACACAGGACGGGCAGGTACCCGCCACCGGCAACGCAATTCCCCATAATGGCAGCCAATTGCGGAATACCGAGTGCAGAAATAACAGCGTTATTACGAAAAATCCGACCAAAATCGTCTTCGTCGGGAAATACCTCATCCTGCAATGGCAAAAACACACCGGCCGAGTCAACCAGGTACAACAGGGGGACCCGGTTCTGTAATGCAATCCGCTGGGCTCGCAGTACTTTCTTGCAGGTCATCGGGAAAAAGGCACCGGCCTTGGTCGTCGCATCATTGGCGATGATCATGACGGTACGTCCCGATACGTGTCCCATACCACAAACGACACTGGCCGACGAAGCACCGCCCCATTCCGGGTACATTTCCCAAGCTGCCCAGCGACCTATTTCCAGGAAAAACGAGTCGTTGTCCAACAAAGAACCGATTCTTTCACGGGCCGTCATGCGGCCTTTTTGATGCTGCCGGTCGATGGCTTTCTGGCCACCACCCAGCTCGATCAAGCCGCTTGCTTCGTCAAATTTTTGAATGAGTTCTTGCCAGGACATTGCATTTCAATTCATCTAAAATAGTGATGCGAAATCACAACGCCGGTTCATTCGCACGGCCGGTTCATACCGACACGAGTATGGATACTAGACGTCGCTGTCATCTCCTTTGAGCACCCAGTTTTCATCAAAACTGTCAGCCAACCACGCTGCGGCAACTTCCACCGACTCATCGTCCAGGTTGGTTTTCAGTTCTTCCAGACGGCGTTGGTTGCGCATGTGAGCCGAACGCAGATACAGCATACCTGTTGTCAAGTCTCGCTGTTTATCCGGTTCTGGAATGGTGCCATTGACCAACAAAGCCGTCAAACGGGAATAAACACAGCTGGACATATACAGCTCGGTCGCGACATCACCTAGCCGGGCCTGGATATACTGTTGATCGATCACTGCCTCGCGGTGCTTGATCAAGGCCACTTCGACTGCCCAGGAAAATTTTGCAATTTGCTTTCCCAAATTGCGGGCATGGAATCTCATGTGTTCATGCTTGATTGGAATCTTTGGCCGTGTTCGTAACATCTTGTATACCGTCAAGGGGTTTCGGGTAATGGCTTCCATGTCCCTGCCAACATGACGTATCCCAACCGCGGCGATAAAACACCGCAGCACGTCATTGGCTCCCTCTCCGATCTGATTCAGGCGGGCATCCCGCATCATGCGTTCGAAAGGTTGATCCGTAAAAAATCCTTTACCGCCCCAGATTTGCAGACAGTCGTTCGTAATTCTCCACAACTGATCACTGGCAAACACTTTGAGCATGGCCGTTTCCACCATGTAATCATCTGCGCCGCTGTCGATCAGGGCTGCCGTGTGATAAGTCGCACTTTCCATGGCGTAAATATCGGCTGCTGCTTGGGCAATCTTATCCTGGACCAGTTGGAATTCACCCAGTGTCTTCGTGAATTGGCGGCGGTGATTGGCCCGATAGACCATTCTTTCCAGGCAAAACTTGGCGGCGCCCGTACAGCAGGCACCGAACGTTGTCCGGCCATAGTCGAGTACCGTTAAAGCGACCCTGAGACCTTTCCCCATAGGTCCCAGGATGTTTTCCCTGGGAACGTACATGTCGTGGAATTCCATTCGACCCGTAGCCGTGCCACGAATTCCGCATTTCTCCATCCGCGCTTCAATGACTTTGAATCCAGGCATATCCGGGGTCACCAGAAACGCGGTTATCTTGCCATCCGGTTCAGCCTCATCAGGCGTACGCGCCATCAAGGTAATCACGTCTGCAATACCACCGTTGGTAATCCATCGTTTTTCGCCCGTTATCCGGAAACCCTTACCGTCCTCGGTGGGCTCGGCGCGGGTCCTGACATTTGCCGCGTCGGATCCGGCCAGCGGTTCGGTTAACGCGAATGCGGCCAACTTGTCACCACCTGCCAATGGTTTCATCCATTCCCGTTTTTGCTCTTCGGTGCCAAACAGCTCGAGTCCCCGCAAACCAATGGAGTGGTGAGCATTGACGAAGACGGCGGTCGAAGCACAATGTCCACCAATGATCTCCATGACACGACAATAATTGGTTTGGGAAAAGCCTTGGCCTCCGTATTGAGGCTGGATCGTCATTCCCAGAACTCCCAGGTCACCAAGCCCTTTTACCACGGAATCTGGAATGCGGGCATTGACGTCGATGTCGACTGGGTCAATCTGTTCCCGACAAAACGTTTTAGTTTGATCCACCATTTGTTGACCGCGAAGCCGGTTTGCTTCCGGCAATTCGGGAAAGGGGATAATGGATTCCGAACGGAATTTCCCAAAGAACAGGTCTTTGACGAAACCTTCTTTTTCGGGCCCGGAAAACAAAAGTTCTTCGACTTGTTGGATTTGTTTTTTTTGCACATCCGTTAAAGCGCTGGACATAAACCATTCCCTTGTTCACTGTCCTCCACATTGGTTGCGGTGGAAAGCAAAACGATATCTAGACGGTCGTGAATTCAATTCCCGAGCGTTGAACCAGGTGCCAAAAACAAAATCGCTGGTTAAAACGACAGACCAGGAAGAGATGAAAGACAAAAAATCGCCCGGCAACGGCACAGGGTCATCAACTCATAGTGCCTTGATTATCCCCAAATGTCTCAGCAAATCAACGTGCGGCAAGACCGCTTTTACGGTTGATTCATTAGCCCTTTTTAATACCGATTTCGCTTCTCTGACCATAGCGAGTCTGTTTCGACCAATCCAAATCCAGCCAGATAAGCATAACCATGGCCAGGCTTCCGTATTTTCATTCGAACGCCAGCCATCTGCCTTCCGTCCTATATCCAATTTGACAGGCATATTTTAGGATGAGCGATCCCAGGTCCACTGACAACCAAGTTAAATAAACAGGCTTTTTCAATGTCCAGCTCTTTCATTATCTCGGCAGCTCGAACGCCCATTGGTTCGTTCCAAGGCGCGTTTAAAACACTTTCCGCGACGGACCTGGGGGCGGTTGCCGTTGAGTCGGTCGTCGAGAGGTCCGGACTCGAGTTGGGTCAAATCGACGAGGTCATCCTGGGAAATGTAATCACGGCCGGAGTCGGTCAGGCGCCAGCTCGCCAAGCTGCCTTGAAGGCAGGACTGCCACCGACCATTTCGGCCGTCACGATCAACAAAGTTTGTGGTTCGGGTCTCAAAGCAGTGATGCTCGCCGACCAGGCCATTCGCTGCGGTGACGCGGCGGCAATCGTGGCTGGCGGGATGGAGAATATGACGGCCGCACCCCACCTCGCTCGGGTGCGGAGCGGCGTCAAACTGGGAGACACTCCATTGCAGGATGCGATGGTTCTCGACGGGCTGACCTGTTCGTTCGAAGGTTGCCACATGGGGTTACACGCGGAACACACCGCCCGGGAATTCAATGTAACACGCGACATGCAGGATGAGATGGCGCTGGCCAGTCAACAGCGTGCGGTTCAAGCGATCGAAGAGGGTGTTTTCACTGACGAGATTGTCCCGGTAACCGTGAAAAGCCGGCGCGGTGAAACGGTCGTTACGACCGACGAAGGTCCACGACCGGAAACCACCTTGGAAGGACTGTCCGGACTGCGAACCGTTTTCGATCGTGAGGGCACTGTCACCGCCGGAAATGCTTCGACGTTGAGTGATGGCGCTGCCGCCGTATTGGTGGTCGATGAAGAAATGGCTCAATCGGCTGACTGGAAATTCAGGATTGTCGCCAGCTGCAGTTCCGGAACAGAGCCAAAGGACTTGTTTATTGCTCCCGTTCTTGCCGTTCGAGGTGTTGTTGAAAAAGCCGGCTGGACACTCGATGACGTTGATCTTTATGAAATCAATGAGGCATTTGCCAGTCAAATCGTCGCCTGTATCAATGAATTGGAACTGGACCGCAGCCGGGTCAATATTTACGGCGGCGGAATTTCGCTGGGCCACCCGATTGGGGCCAGCGGTGCCCGGGTCCTGGTTACCTTGATTCATGCACTGCGAAGGACGGGTGGCCAACGTGGCGTAGCCAGCTTGTGCCTGGGCGGTGGCAATGCTGTCGCCATGGCGATCGAGTCGGTGTGAAAAAGCAATCACTCCGAACAACCAGACTTGTCCCGCGCCAGAGGGCATGCCAAAGCTACCGGGGGATCGCCTTAACAGGCAATACACCCTATTTTTAAAGCGACCAACACCAACCGAATCAACGATACAAAGGATTACAATTCATGGATCCTGTTCTTGCCAACATTGCCCAGTACGTGGAATCCCATGAAATATCCAGCGACCTGGCCTATGACACGGCGCGGTGGTGCCTGATGGACAGCCTGGGATGCGGCTTCCTCGCCCTGGCCTATCCTCATTGTAGAAACATGTTGGGCCCCGTGGTTCCCGGCGCTCAAATGCAGGGCGGCTGTCGAGTACCAGGAACGGACCT
>JABACA010000080.1:0-3197 GCA_014237975.1 Mariniblastus sp.
GGCCTCGTCGTACTTGCCTTGGGATTTGCACAGCGAACCCAGGTTGTTGATCGAAGTCAATGTTTCCGAATGTTCGTCCCCCAGCCTGCGGCGGCGGACCTCCAGCGCTTCGCGGTAGAGCGGCTCGGCCTCGTCGTACTTGCCTTGGGATTCGAGCAACAAGCCAAGGTTATTGATCGAGCCCAGTGTGTTCGGGTGTTCGTCGCCCAGCCTGCGGCGGCGACCCTCCACCGCTTTTCGAAAGAGCGGCTCGGCTTCGTCGTACTTGCCTTGATCCATCAACAGCAAGGCCAGGTTGTTGATCGAGATCAGTGTGTTCGGGTGTTCGTCGCCCAGCGTGCGGCGGCGATTCTCCAACACCTCGCAAAGCAGCGGTTCCGCCTCGGCGAACTTGCCCTGTTCCATCAGCAACCCGCCCAGGTTGTTGATCGAGGTCAGGGTCCTTGGATGCTCGTCGCCCAGCCTGCGGCGGCGGGCTTCCAGCGCTTCGCGAATGAGCGGCTCGGCCTCGTCGTACTTGCCCTGATTCATCAGCAACATGCCCAGACTGTTGATCGACACCAGGGTGTCCGGGTGGTCGTCGCCCAGCGTGCGGCGGCGGATCTCCAGCGCTTGTTGCAGCGGCTTGAACGCCCGTTCCAACAGGCCCAGATCTTTCATTGTGACGGCCACCACCTGCAACAGTCGCGCCTGGACCCGTGGCTGGGTCTCTAAATTCTCCAACTCACGCAGCGTCCCCGCAAAAATCTGTTCATTCAGCACGCCCAGGGCGAGACCGGTAAAATCCGACCCGGCCAGTAACGTTTCAAGTGTCGTCCTGTCCGTATCCAGCCCGGCAGTATCTTTGCCCGCTCGCTGGCCGGCCACCTGCGCCCGATCCAGTACCATCGTGCGGATTGCCTGGCCCATCCCCTGCGGATCTACGCGGGAGAGTTGTTTCGCCTGGAAGTCGGAGACCTGTTGAAGTTCGTCCGCTCGCTCATTCGCCTGCTCGGCACTCTGCCGGGCCTCCTCCGTTTTGGCTTCGGCAATCGTCCGTTGGTCGTCGGCCTGCTTCGTGGCCAGCTCGGCCGCATCTCGCTGCCGGCCCGTTTCGATCGCAAAACTGATCGAGACGACCGTGGCAATGATCAAGGCCGCGGCGACCACCGCCGCCGAAATGGCCGTCGTCTTGTTCTTGCGGACCCAGCGACCCAGCTGTTCCATTCGAGCCGGGGGTCGGGCCAGGATCGGTTCGTCCGACAGGTAGCGTCTCAAATCTTCGGCCAACGCGTCGGCCGACACGTAACGCCGCGATGGGTCTTTCTGTAGACACTTCAGGCAGATCGTCTCCAGGTCCCGAGCAATGCTTGCATTCAATTTCGAAATGGGCACCGGCTCCTGGTTCAACACCTGGTTCATCGTCTCGATCGCCGTGCCGGACTGGAACGGCGGCCGACCAGTTAGTAGAGCGTAGAGGATTGCGCCCAGCGCATAGACGTCCGAACGCTGGTCCACCTGGTCTCCTTGGCCGGCCGCCTGTTCGGGTGGCATGTAGCTGGGCGTGCCCAGGATCTGACCCTGGGCCGTCAACTCCGAATCGGTGCCCTGTTGCTTGGCCACACCAAAGTCGGTCACCTTCGGTTCACCTTGCTGGTCCAGCAACACGTTGTTTGGCTTCAGGTCACGGTGAATGACTCCCTGGGCGTTGGCATAGCCGACCGCCTGGGCGATCTTGACCATCATCGCCGCGGCCGTCTCCGGTTCCACCGGTCGTTCGCGGATCCGCTTCGCCAGGTCGTCTCCCTCGACATAGGCCATCGAGAAGTAGTACTGACCATCGACCTGGCCAAAGTCGTAAACCGGCACGATGCCTGGGTGATCCAGTTGGGCCGAGGCTTCCGCCTCGATTTGGAACCGTTTTAAATCTTCTTGTCCGGCAAATTGACCGGACAAGATCTTTTTCAGGGCGACCGTTCGATTGAGGCTGATTTGCCTGGCCCGGTAGACCACTCCCATCCCGCCGCGGGCGATCTCCTGGATAATCTCGTAATCGCCAAACAGCCGGGATGCCAGATCATCCCCCCCCGCCGGTTTTCCGCTTGGTCGCAACGTCTGGAATTGGGTAACCTCCGAAGAGGTTGAATGCGGTTGGTCGGCATCGGCCGCTGCTGTCTCTAGATCCTGCGGGTTTACCTCGTCGGGCACAAGCCGTTCGTCTGGATCGGGCATGATCGGGTCACCTTAGCTGAGGCAGTGTCGGCAAGCATCAAGGCCCATTAAGATTCCCACAGCGGACAGGCCAATGCAAGTATTATCTAAAGGGGTTCCCCGATATTGCCATTTAATATTTAACCAACTGCCCGCCAATTGCCGAACCGACGACCGTTCTAATCGGGTCGATGCGGGCCGGCCACCGATAAATCGACGCACTCACGCTGCCGGTTTACGGAAACCGGATTTCAGTCGAGGTTGCCCAGGTAGGAAAAGAGTTGGAACTAAACCCTCCTACTCTTTCCTTCTGCTATTTTTTTCTTACGCCCAGATTCAGAAGTTACAAGGACAACTCCGACATCCTCTGATATTGCGAGGGACAAGACGTGATTCCGATGCCCACGTACCTGGACATACGCCGGCCAGGGCGGGTGTATAAAAATATTCTGGCGCGCCGGCGGGCGTTGAACCTCCCCGGCAGTTTCGCTTTGGCCTTTGGCTGTTGAGAAAGGCAACTACCGTTTTGACTGAGCCAGATGTGTTCGCTCCAATTGGTTCCTGTCTCGGCCTGAAAGCCAAGTCTCGTTCTAAAAGTTAATATCGAATCTATAGCAGATTATCAGTAGATCGTTGCGATCATCCAACTTAAGATAGCGATCGGTTCTGGCGATCTCCCAGTCCGCTAAGGCCATATCCGGCCCCGTTTTTTGCTCGTACGCTCACTTAACAACGGGCGTTCATTACACCCATTGAAACCACTACCCGCGGGAGTTTTGTATGTTTTGCCGAGTCCTTTTATTTGCCCTCTGTTTTGGTTGGTTTGCAACAGATCTGATGGCGCAACCTGCGCCATGGTACCCGCCCCATCATCATATGCCGTCGCCCTATCCGTATCCCTACCCAAACCCTTACCCGTATCCCTACCCAAACCCCTATCCGACGCACTGGAATCCCACCATCGCACAATCACGAAATCACTTTGATGGGTTTCATTACGATCCGAC
>JABACA010000080.1:3819-20450 GCA_014237975.1 Mariniblastus sp.
TTTACACGCGGTTTTCAATATCTATTATTGGACTTATTACATCGTCATGACGGGCGTCCGCAATACGAACTAACGGCTCTACGGAATGAGTAATAAACGAATAAAAATAGGGATCGTAGGCGGTAGTGTTGCCGGTTTAGCCACGGCGCTCTTTTTGAAGCCTTGCCATTGTGATATTTCAATTTTTGAGCGCTCCCCTAGCGAGCTCGCTGAGCGAGGAGCCGGCATAGCGCTTGACCCGGAAGTGTTAGATCCAATCGGTGGTGTAGCCGGGCACAACATCACCGGGAGAATCATCATTGGAGCCGACGGCCGCGAGCTTTGGCAAACACCCATTCATAAATACATGACTGCCTGGTCTTTGGTTTATCAGCAGCTTCGATCTCAGGTTTCTTCCCAGAACATTCAGACTGGTATGAGGATCACTCATGTTGATAGTCACGATGATCAAGCTGCTATTTATTTTTCCGATGGTAGTAAGCAATCTTTTGACTATGTGGTTGGAGCCGATGGCCTCGGTTCAACCGTTCGTCGTTTTGTTTGTCCTGATTTTGAACCGTCCTACTGTGGGTATGTCGCCATCCGTGGCATGGTACGTGAACAAGATCTCCCCTCGGAATCGGAGGTTTTAAAACGATGGGCCGATTCACCTGGGTTTGTGAATTGTTTCGTGAAAAACAGCCACGTTACGGCTTATTGGATTCCAGATTCCGATAGCCCAACCAGTCAGCGAACTTTGAACTGGATGTGGTATCGGAATTGTCCCGAGTCCGCGCTGGAAAACTTCCTTACTGATCGTTCGGGCAAAGGCCACCGTTGGTCTTTGCCGCCTGGTGAAATGTCCGAGCAACACCGCAAAAGCTTGTTGCACGAAATAGATCAATTATTGCCAGAGCCGTTTGCGTCGGCTGCGAGAGCGACTGAAACATTATCTGAGCAAGCGATATATAAAGGCGTGCCTGGCCATTTTGTGAGAGGGCGGGTTGCCTTGGTGGGTGACGCAGCTCATATCGCAGTGCCCCATATTGGGGCTGGCGTTTCTCTCGGAATTCAGGATGCCATGGCGATGGCAGACTGTTTTAAAAACCACCGCAATCACAATGATGCATTTTTACGCGATTGGGGCGAAAAACGTCGTGTTAAAACCAAAGCAGATTTAGATGTTGCTGCAAGAATAGGAATGTCTCTTCAATTTGGCAACCATGATTATTTAAATTGGAGGCCGAGCGATTTTGATGCGTGGTGGAAAGAAATGGTGGCTGGCCACCATCTGTACTTTGAAGATTGATGTGAAATGGGATCTATTCTTCGACTAGCCCCAGCGCGCGTTTTGGATTTTTGGTAAACATTGAAATGAGATCTTGATGAGGGATTCGGCCTTGTGAGACACGATCGATACCATGGGCAAAACGCACGGTTGCATCGGGAAAAGGGTCGCTCTGGACTTGGCCAAAATCGGTAGACAGGATGACCTGTTCGGTTCCGGTTGCTTCGATAGACTTTTCGAATCGCATTAAAGGCACTTGTTCAATCGTGTGAATTGCCAGGCAGTGTTCTATATACACCTTTTTATCTTTTGTTAATTCAATCAATTGTTCGTCTGAGAGTTCTACAGACGGGTAGTGCGGATGTGTGAGTATGATGCCTGGGACGCCAGCTGCTAAAGCTAAGGGGACTAATTTCATGATTTCCTCTGCGCTGAGGTGGCCGGTTGCGAGCCTTGCCCCGTATTGAGCAATCGCCTCTAGCACCAGAGCAAGTTCGGGAACTGGCTGGCCGTCGGCACCAAACACTCGTACCGGCACTTCATCGCCAGGTGCCTCTTCGTGCATCTGGTTACAGGCCTCGCAGCCTCCCCAGCGAGGATCAAATGATTGTCCCTGAGAAGCAAGATGGCTTTCTGCATGAACGGTTGGCATCCAAACGACAAAGGCCGGGTCATTTCTTGCGCCAGAAACATCAGCCCGATTTCCACTCCAAGCACTCGTCACGGCGTCGGCGGACAGGCCGCCCACAAATCGATTAAGGACCGTACCTCCCAAAAAGTTAACGCCTTCATGTTGCCGGGCATGGGCCGCCAAGGGTGTTGTGGGGTACGTATGGTTCTTTAAAACAAGCGTCGCATCCCAAGCTCGCGCCGCTGCAGCAAGCCCCGCAACATCATAACGGCGAGGCAGCAGTTCCGGACCGATATGAAAGTGGGTGTCTGCTACGCCAGCTTGGCTGAGCTCAACGGCTAATTTATCGATGTCTTGACTGTTTGAGCTTGTCATTTAGGCTGCTCTTCCATTTTGCGTGCAAAGGATTGGTGCCAAATTTCTAAGTGAAGCAGAGACCAGACCTTCATGGCAATCGCGTCTTTGAATCGGTCATCGCGATTGCCGGATTTTACCAATGTTTGGAACTGATCCAAATAATCGGTCGGGTTCATAAACTGACTGACAAATGAATCTCCTTTTAGCGTGTCATGAGCAAAACTCTTGAGCTCGCCCGAAAGCCAAGCCTGTACGGGGACTGTAAATGGTTGTTTGCGGCGATCAATCAACCATTGAGGAAGTCTGCCACGAAAAGCATCGATCAATAATTTTTTTGGTTTGTCAGCCGGCCGTTTTGCCGCAGCCGAATAACTGACAGCGCCTTGGGTGACTGCCAAGTCTAGAAAAGGTGAGCGGGCTTCAAGTGAACAGCTCATGGACAATTTATCGACACGGCTTAAGTGATAGTTATGCAGGCGATTTGATTCTTCCAAGCGTAAAACCCGGTCCAATGGTGATAGCGCAGCATCGGGGACAGGTACGCCATTAAGATAACTAGCTGGTGGTTCGGCCAAGCCCAGTTCACTAGGATGAAAAACGGTGGTGCGTTCCAGGTAGTCGGCCAAGCTGGAAGGAACGTCTCTAAATCGGGAATACCCTCCCCAGAATTCATCGGAGCCATCACCCGTCAACACGATCCGGGAGTCAGCGGAGGCCGCTCGGCATAATGCTAAAGTAGAGACGGTGACAGGATCATGGATAGAGTCTTCGAGAGCGATTGCTGTATCGCGCATTAAGCCTGGAACATCTTTGGCCTCTACCGTGATGGTAGTTCGTTCCAGACCTAATTCCTTTGCATGCTGGATTGCTAAATTGTGCTCGTCCCGCCAACCGCCCGTTTCGTAACCTACGGTAAAAACGTGAGGCAGAGGGAGGCCCAATCGCTTAAGTTTTTCAGTGGCGACGGTAGCCACGATCCCTGAATCAAGGCCGCCAGACAAAAAGACCGCACAGGGAATGTCAGTTGGGCAGCGCTGCTCAATCGACTTCTCGAGCAGCAGGCGGACGTTGTGGGGGGTGGCGTGCCGATCATCAATATCTGGCCACTGAAACCAAAAACCTTCTTCGCTCGTACCATCTGGCTTGAGACGCATCCAGCCACCAGGTGCGACTTGCCGAATGCCTTCAAATGAACTTTTTAGACCGCCAACGCTTTTATAAATCAAACACTCGACCATCGCCTCCGTTCGGATTTGTAGCGGCCCCAAGGCTTGATGCATGGCTGCGATCGTTGACGCAAACGCCCAGTGATTGGTTTGTCTTGCTACAAAAAGCGGTTTTTGGCCCCAAGCGTCTCTGGCAAGTAACACACTACCGTCAGGTTCCAGCAGGGCCAACCCAAACATTGCGGCGGATTCTCTTAATCCATTTACACCTTTTTCCTCTAACCAACGTAATAGTGCGAGGCCATCGCATGAGCCGTCAACAAAATCATTACCGAGCTTCGACATGACTTCATGGGGTGAATAAAGTTCACCATTAATAATCAGCCGTTGCCCGTTTTTCCCAACAAAGGGTTGTTCCGCGCGACCCACAGAACCAACAATGCCCAGCCGAACGCTACTCAAACCAACGCGTTCATTACTCCACGCATAGAGAGCGTCTGGGCCGCGAGCTTGCTGCGCCCTTGACATGGCGGTTACCGTTTTTTTTATTTCACCGGGTGAACTCGGTGCGTCGAACACCAAGCCTGCAATGCCACACATGTTGTTATCTTCTCCATGGGAGCGCAGCTGCACCCCAGCATATAAGTTGCACAGGCGTGGTGAATTCGGCCCACTCTATTTGCGTCTCCTGGTTGTTGAAACCTAGCCGCACTTCGAAATCACCGGAGGTGTGATGGACAGTCCAGCGGTCGCAGAGGGTTGGGCTATCTGTCCTGAATTTTGTTTCGAGAAAACTGGTCAATGCCATTGCTGCGGAACCTGGCATTGAACGATGAAGCTCTCCGTGATAGTAGCTGGCACTTTCGACTTCGGAATGTTTGCCTCGGCTCAGTAGTCGAAACGGGATCACTTTTGGATGATAGCCAGCAAGGGGTTTAAAGCCGGCTTTTCGTGCCTTGCGCATCCCTGCTTTCTCAATGGCTTCGAATGTCGTCTTGGTCATCTCTTTTGGTGCCATCTCTGTAAACAGAAATAGATTACCGCGCAACACGGGTGTGCAGCGAACCTTTTGCTTGGCAGTTTTGATGGTGAAGGTGCTACAAAGACCTTTTAATGCAGCGCGTTCTCGAGGCCGAATCAAAAACCTTACGCCGCACGAACGCGGGATATCATCAATAATTTCAGGCCTTAACTCCATCGGTTGGCCGGTAGAAAGATTGCGGGTTTGAATCATGGGATGGTTGGCTGAAACCCCTCGAACCAACTGGGGTAATAAAGCAGACGCGGCAGCGGCGTTGGAGCACTCCATCGGTAATACTTTGCGGCAATGCGCAACGATTTGAAAAAAACGGAAACGAAATTTACCTGTTTCGTCCGCAGGCCAAGCTAACGCCACTTTATTATCTTGCGAGGTTTTGCCTCCCAGACCTCCTTGGAAATCTTGGCCTAGCATGATTCTAAGCACTTCGTTTTTCCCAGCTTCTCCCGATCGAATGGTTCGGCCATCGAGAACAACCACCGTGCTGGTTCCGGCACTTATGATTGCACAGTGCGCCGCGGTCATACCTTTGATAAGAGGTGCGTCATCGTCAATCATTTGATTGCTTATTTAGGGAGTGCAAGGATTGTCATCAAGGTTTGTTTGGCTGCTTGGATGGATGGCCTGGTTGGTGTCTTGCTCGTTATTCTAGAATCAGGTGATGTATGGGAAAATGATACGATTGCGATCTGCAATAGAACGCCAGTTAGTTTGATAACCCAGCCTGTTGGTTTCAGGCCTGGTTTCCCCTTGCCGTAAAGGACCCTGACGGCTGACATAATCCCGCCAGACAAGCAGATGACTTGTCCCAGGAACATCCCGGATGTCAGGAGGTTAGAGGGAAAGATTCCAAACAGGGCTTGGGGTTACTCGTCAATAACAAAAATAAAACGGGCGCAAGCCCCATTCAAAATAAGTTTAACATGGTTCAGCCTAAAAAACACGAGGTTGGCAAGGCCCTCCGGCGCCGGTTTGCGACAGACCTGTTGATCAACCAGAGGGGAGTCGCTCCATTTCCTATTCCCTCAATTCCCATCAGAAAATAAAATCAGGTATTCGAAACTGAGTTACCTTACCGGTTCATCGACGTTATCCAGGAAAGTTTTAAAGGAGTGATCAATCGATGCGGACATTTACAATGGTTATGGCTGCGGTTGTTGTGGCAAGCCTGATGGGGGGAGTCAGTTCGGCCGATTGGCTGCAGTTCCGTGGTCCGAATGGGAATGGACATATTGGCAAACTGAGCCACCCGCTTAAATGGTCGTCCGAGAACAACATCGCCTGGAGCCAGGCCATCCCGGGCGGTGGCTGGTCGTCGCCGATCGTGGTAGGTGACCGTGTATTTGTCACGGCCGCGGTGGACCCGGACAACACCAAACCGATGGGGTTTGCCGGCGGCGTCCGAAACATGCGAGGCAAGAAGGCGACCGCTCCGCTCGATTTCCGTTTGATCTGTCTCCGCCTTCAGGATGGTTCGATCCTGTGGGAAACAAGCCTGGCCAACGAACAACCAAAATACGCGATCCACCCATCCAATACGTATGCCACCGAATCGCCGACTTCGGATGGTCAGCATGTGTTCTGCTATTTTGCCGCCGTCGGCCAGGTGGCCGCTGTTGATCTGGACGGCAACGTTACCTGGTCGACCAACATCGGGGCGTTTTCCAGTGGCAACGGATTCGGTACAGGCAGTTCCCTCGCGCTGATGGACAACCAGTTATTCGTCCAGTGTGACAACGATCAATCGTCGTTTGTGGTCGCCCTGGACAAGGCGAACGGGAATGAAATCTGGAAACGGGAACGCTCATCGAAGACGAGTTGGTCGACGCCCTTTCTCTGGAAGCATGGCGAGAAGACCGACCTGGTCATCTGTGGTTCGGGGACGGTTACCGGTTATGAACCGAAAACCGGCAAATTGCGTTGGGAGCTGACTAATGTCAGCACGGCGTTTACCGCTTCGCCCACGTCGGATGGAGAGCGGGTGTTTTTTGGTAACAGTGGACCGATGAGCCAGGGTCCGTTGATCGCACTCGATCCCGGGATCGAAGGGAAAACCAAGCTCGACACGGACGAACTGCCCGAGGGTGTGGCCTGGGCGCAGATGCGGGCCGGTCCCGGCATGGCTTCGCCGGTTGTCAGCGGGGAATACCTGTACGTCTGCACCCGCGGTATCCTCTCCTGTTACAACGGGAAAACAGGGGAGCGTGTTTACAAATCGCGGCTGCCACGTTGCAAATCGATTACAGCCAGTTGCTGGGCCGACGACAAACACGTTTTCCTGCTGGATGAATCGGGCAAAACGTTTGTCATCAAGGCGGGCCCTGAGTTTGAAATCGTGGGGACCAACCAGATCGAAGACCTGTTCTGGTCCACCGCGGCAGTGACCGACGGGGCGCTACTATTGCGAGGCGCGGAAAAACTGTACTGCATCCGCCAACCTCAGCCGTAGCCACGGCGTGAGCCCTCTCTTCTGGAGCGGGGCAGGGCATGCCAAAAAACGGGCGGGTAGATTTTATCGTTATTACGACCACTAAGCCGGTTACCCGTTTTTTGGATTTGGAACCCGTTTTGCAAATTCATGCGCAGCAATACACGATTTCTTGACTAAAATAGCCCGTTTACGGGTGCAGGAAACCGTTTTTATCCGCCAATCATGCTGGTGAACGACCGACGTCAGGAAACCGGCCTCGGGAACTCACACCGGTGGGAGAAAGACTTCCGGTATCACCCTCCTGGCATCACGCCAGGGCGCCAGTGAGAGGTGTTGGGCGCTAGACGGAACCGTCCCGAAGTTGAATGCATCTGCCAGGCGAACTCGGTTGCCCACAGAACACACGACCCGAATCACCCGCCAGAGGTAAGAGCACGTCTCCCGAATCGTAAGATCCTTACCACGAAGTTATCGATGAAGAACAAAGTCTTATTAATCGGCTGGGACGCGGCCGACTGGAAAGTCATTCACGAATTGATGGATGCGGGCAAAATGCCTGCGCTCCAGCAGATGGTCGAACAGGGAACGATAGGCAACCTGCGCACCTTGATGCCCCCGCTGTCCCCCATGTTGTGGACATCCATCGCCACTGGCAAGCGCCCGCACAAGCACGGGATCTACGGCTTTACCGAACCGACCCCTGCCGGGGATGGAGTGCAACCGATGACCATCGTGTCACGGTCGAGTAAAGCGATCTGGAATATTCTCAACCAGCACGAGCAACGCTCGCTGGTGGTCGGCTGGTGGCCGAGCCACCCGGCCGAACCGATTAACGGCGTCATGGTTTCCGACCTGTTCCACAAGGCTCCCCAGAAACCGGGTGACGCCTGGCCACTGCAGGCCAATTGCATTTACCCACCCGAGAAGTTTGCGGAAATCAGTGAGTTGCGGGTCCACCCACTTGAATTGACCGCCGAAGATATTCTCCCTTTCCTCCCGGACGGTGCGGAAATTGACCAAACCAACGATCAACGCGTCGGATCGTTGATGAAGGTCACCGCCGAATGCACCTCGGTCCATACGGCCGCCACGCACCTGCTGGAACAGGAGCCGTGGGACTTCGCCGCCATCTATTACGACGCGATCGATCATTACAGTCACACCTTCATGCGGTACCGCGGCCCGCAGCAGTCCCATATTTCCGATCATGATTTCAAGATGTACCGGCACGCGGTGGACATGGGCTACATCTACCACGACCTGATGCTCAAACGCCTGCTGGAATTTACCGACGAAGAGACCACGGTCATTCTCATCTCGGATCACGGTTTTCACTCGGATCACCTGCGGCCGCGGTACGTCCCCAATGAACCGGCAGGGCCTGCCAAAGAACATCGGGATTACGGGATTTTCGTGGCCATCGGACCGAACATTAAACAGGACCACATGATCCATGGAGCCAACCTACTGGATATCGCCCCCACGATTCTGAACACCTGCGGCCTGCCGGTCGGGGAGGATATGGATGGTCGCGTGCTGACCGACATTTTCGTGGAACCACCCAGACTGGAGACGATTGAAAGCTGGGAAAACGTGGCAGGGGATACGGGCCAACACCCCGCGGATTTTACCCTCACGACCGAAGAGTCCCAGGCCGCCCTCGATCAATTGGTCGCCCTCGGCTACATCGATCCACCGGAAGAGGATTCCTCCGCTGCCGTGAAACAGTGTCAGCGGGAACTGGACTACAACCTGGCGCGGGCCTACGTCGATGCCGATCTGTATGGCGAGGCCGCCCCGCTACTGCTCCGCCTTTATGAAGAATACCCGATGGAATTCCGATTCGGAATTCAACTGGCAACCTGTTTCCGCGTCCTGAACGAACAAGAGCAACTCAAGCTGCTGGTCAACGACCTGAACGATCGCTGGCGCAAGGGGGCTCAGATTGCCCAGGCGCGGATCCGCGAATTGGCCCGGGTCGCCAAGGAACGCCGCCAACACTGGCAGGAATTAAAAAAACTGGAGGAAGAGGAAGGGAATGAAGCGCTGCCGCGAATCGCCCGGGTCGACAACCGGGGCCGGCCGATCCTGTTCGACGACAATGAAAAACTGTTGATTCGCAAGCTCCGCTCGGTCGCCCGCGGCAACCCGCAAACCCTCGATTTTCTGTCAGCGACCATCGCCATTGGCGAAGGCGATTTTGACCAGGCGCTGGAATGGATGGAGAAGGCCAAGGTCTCCGAGGTACAGGAATCTGCTTTTCACTTCCACCTGGGCAACGTCTACATCGCCCTCGATCGACTGGACGATGCAAAAGCGAGCTTCGAAAACGGGTTGTCCATCGATGACTGCGATCCCCGTTGTCTGATGGGACTGAGCCGCTGCTACCTGGAAATGGGACGTTACGAGGACGCGCTGGACAAGGGGAGGGAAGCGATTGGCTTGCAATACCATTTCCCCGTGGCGCACTACTACCATGGACTGGCACAGGAGAAATTGCGAAACGCTGAAGAGGCGATCGACTCGTTACGGATCGCCCTCGACCAGAACCCCAATTTCGAGCAGGCGCATTTGGCCCTCGCCGATATCTACCGCCGCCGCCTCCAGGATGACGTGTTGGCCGCCGAGCATCGAGAGGCGGCCCGCGAACTTGCCGAGCAAAACCGCCTTGAACAAGAGAATGCAACCCCGCTGGTCTTTCGCGAGAAAACCAGCGCCGAGCTGGAGGAACATCTTCCGTCGATCATCGACTACCGCTCCAACCCCGATTTCGATGTCGCCCTGAACCAACCGAAGCCCTCCGAACCGGCCCTCGGGGCAGCGACCGCAGAGCCAGCCGAGGTGATCCTCGTCTCGGGACTGCCGCGTTCGGGCACCTCGATGATGATGCAGATGTTGGCCGCCGGCGGGTTGCCCATTTTTACCGACGGCAACCGCTCGGCCGATGACAACAACCCGAAGGGTTATTTTGAATCCGACCTGGTCAAGGGTTTGGCCAAGCGGAATACCTGGGTCCACGACTGCGATGGCCAAGTGGTCAAAGTCGTGGCACCGCTGGTTCAATTCCTGCCGCAGGGCATCCACTACAAGGTGATCTACATGCGGCGGCCGATGGCCGAAGTCCTCCGTTCCCAATCCCGCATGTTGGAACGTCTGGGTGAGCAGAGCGCCGAGATTGACGACCAACAGATGGCCAGGGTCCTGCGCCAACAAGCCCATTCTGCGATCAGCTTACTCACGCTTCATCAAAACCCGGTCCTGCGGCTGGCCTACACCGATGTGTTGGCGGACCCCGTCGCCGCAGCGGCCTCACTGAATCAGTTTTTGGGCCTGGAGTTGGATGAAACCGCCATGGCCCACGCGGTTGACCCGAGCCTGCACCGGGAAAAGAAACGAGCCGTGCCGGCGGACAGCTAAGGGTTCACTGAAACCGGGGGTTCACTGAAACCGGGCCTGTGGCACACCGCAGCGGCGGATCCACCCGATCCCCGGAAATATCGTCCATTTTGGCCCGGCACACCCCATTTTCAGGGGAATAGATGACCTGTGAACCCATTGCCGCGGAGCGGGTAATTCAGGGAAAACAGGTAAAAACAACCGCCTCCCTATTGAATCGGCGTCGCCGATCAGACAAACTGGGCATCGTCGAGCGAGATGTATGACAGCTCACCGTTGTTACTCTGAAACACCAGGATTGACTCACCATGGCAAAGAAAAACACCCTCAAAAAAGCGGCTGTCGGATTTGGAGCCGCCGCGGCCTCGATTTATGCTGCCCCCGAACTTTCGGCCAGTATCGTCACGTTGAACTTCAACCCGACGTCGATTGCTTATAGCAGCACATCCAACCTTACGTCCGTACTGGCCAAGACCAATGGTGGAGCTACTGCCGGTGGTTTTTCGCAGTACAACGACAGCTTTGGTAAAACGATGAGCTGGAACAATGGCTTTGCCTCGTGGACGCAAGTCAACGCGGGCGATGTCCTCAACACCTCAAATTTTACCGGGACCAATTCGCTCCTTTACTTCAGTACCGGTCAGGGCGGAACCGTCTACATCGGATTCCGTGCCACAGCCGCCAATGGGGGAGGTGTCGGCTGGTTCGGCATGGACCTGGGTGGTACGGAGGGCGACATCGTCTTCAACGCCGGTAACGGTGGGCAATATGGCAACCAGCGCGAAAGCGTCCGGGTCGGCGGCGACCGTGTCGTGCCGGAACTCGGCTCGGCTTATGGCGTCGGCCTGCTGGCCATGGGTGCGATCGGTATCGGTCGCCGTCGTCGCCAAGCGAAAAAGTAGGGCCAACCAGAGCCAACTTAAACAGATCATTTTCAAGGTCGCCGAAAACGATTCGGCGACCTTTTTTTATTGGCTATGGCGCCACTCAGTCTCGCCGCGCCTGCCGATGGCCAACCGGCCCCTGCGCCGCCGGGTTGCGACACGTCAGTTCAACCGGTTTTCGAAACTCGCCCGCTTCCCGCTGGCCCGCTTCCCACTGTATACGTCAAAACGTGGCGCTTGATCTATTTCAGTGAACAACCGGCCAGGCTCAAACACGTCTGGACCATACAAAAACTAGCGATTAACTGGCGATTTTTACCGCTGCCGATCTGTTATAGTGAAGGCTTGAAATGGCCGTTCCTGCACTCCCCATCACTGCCAACTTCCGATGACCGACGACGATAAGAGCCTAGGTGACCAACATACGTTTGACGGTGAGACACCCGGCAAGCCCGATGCGGCTGACGCCAGCCTCGGTGATGAAAAGACCTATGCAGGTGGAGCCAACGTCGGCCCCAGCAGCCTGGGTGACGAGATGACGTTCTCCGGTGTGGCCGAGGGCCTGGATGATGACCTGGTCGACGACGGAATGCAGATCATTGACCTGGATGAACGCTACACGACCGAGAGTGTGCTGGGCAAAGGGTGACCTTAAACGGGCCGATTTTGGTATTCGAGCCGGCCGTCTCGGCACAGCTGGAATTTGATAACAACAAAAAAGCCGAAGCAATAGCGATACAGCGCGAAACAAACTACTGCCAAGTAGCATAGCGATAATTCAAGACGAAGGAAAAGCAATGAAAGAAGAATCCAAGCAGCTACGCTCGGCCATCACGCAGTTTGTCCTCAATGCGGAATCGGGCCTGCCTGACGTCGAGTCCGTCCGGCACATGCGTGCCGAGTATCACCGCTTGATGGATGAAGTGGGCAGCGCTAATCAACAGGCGAAACGGTTGTCCGAGGCGAAAGGGCAAATCGCGCCGCTCGAGAACGAGCTGCAGCAAATCGAACAAGAATTAGCCAAATCGCGCGAGGGCTTGACCGAGTTGTACCGTCCGCTGGGAAAGGCAGCGTTCGAAGCGTACCTTGTGAAACAGATGGCCGACCACCCGGCGTTGGCCGACCGTGTGGCCGTGCATGAAAAAATCGAACATATGCGGCAGGAAAGCGCTGCGCTTGCGCCAACCGTTGATGCCAAATTGCTTGACAAAGCCAAAGCGAAGGCTCAACAGTTGGCCATCATGGGCAAGATCAAATTGGAACAAGCCAAGATCGGCAAACTCGAACAGAAAATCGGCCAACAGCTGGTCAGCGAACAAGAAGAGGAATCGGTTCGTGGCGAGACAACGGGCCAGATACTGGACCAAATCGCCCAGTGCCGCGCAGACATCGCCGAGAAACAGCAACAAGCCGAACAAACCACCACGGCGCTGGAGTCCAAAAAACAACAACTTTGCCAAGAGCTGGAGTTGCCGGCAATTGAGAATACGCGGTCATTGGATGCGCAAATCTCGCAAAACAAGAAACTCACCTCGCAATTGCAGAAAAAACTTGTCGTGCTTCAGCGTGATTTGCCGGACCGACTGATTGCTGACGAAAGTCTAACGGCCGATAGCCAACTCGGTGTTCAGGTTAATGAATTGCGTGAAATCGAATCGCAACTGAAAAGTGACCGTCCGTTGGCGACGGCAATATTGAACAAGGCCAAACCGTTAAGCACGCCTGTCAAAGCAGTGATCGGCGGCGGTGTGGCAACGTGTGGCTTGATCGTGTTGTTTTGCGGCCTCGGCATGCTGGGATTTTTTGGCGACGACACGGAGCCGAAAGAGGACGGCCAGCTTGCTGCGAACAACGGCGTCTCAATCGACCTCGGTGGTCTGAACACTGATTTGCGGGGAATTCGAGGCTCTTTGACGCAACAAGTAGACGACATCGCGCGGGAATCGCTCGAACGGCAGAATCGAGACCGTGAGGCCTACGAAACCGATCGAAAACGCATCGAAGCAGAACAGGAAAAGGAGCGGCAGCGCCGAAAACAGCAGACGCTGGCGAAACTCGAGGGAGTCAAGAAGACAAATCTTGCAGAGATGTACGACTATTTTGTTCCTTCTTCTCGTTCTCGGGCGGTGAGTCAGTTACCCGCACGGCCCCGTGGCTTGGCTTCGGTCCGTGTATTTGAAAAACCGGTCCGGACTTTGAAAACTTCAGGCGACGAAATCACGTCGATTGCCGTTTTGCCGAATGGAGAATTGGTGCAATACGGTATGCATGGGTTTCCGCCCAGGTCGCATTGGCGGCAACCCTTCATCTTGTTCGGTGTCGGAAACAATGTCCGCACGA
Organism: Mariniblastus sp.; assembly: GCA_014237975.1. Classification (GTDB taxonomy): domain Bacteria; phylum Planctomycetota; class Planctomycetia; order Pirellulales; family Pirellulaceae; genus Mariniblastus. Next base: position 17,331 of record JABACA010000080.1, read on the forward strand.
TTTCGCTTGAAGACCTCTCCATCGTCCCGGTGGATGACGAATTCGTGGATCGGCCTTTCTCGCTCGATTACTATCGCCAATACATGGAACGGCCTTGGGACTCGTTCTATACTCTCCTAAATCCTGCCGGAATGATTGAGCGACAATGGTCCATTGCTTTCCGTGACTGTTATGGCGATGCAATTCGAGATGGGTACATGCTTCACAGGAGTGCCACGATCTTGTCGGACGGCACAATTATGGCGCGCATGCCGGCGGAGACCGCCAAGTACGCTGAGGAATCACCTTGGCAAAATCGCCTTGAGCGGTACATAAAGCTAAACACAGGTTCGACGCCACTCGGCGTTTGGGAATTTCGAAACAACCGACTTACGTTAATCGATGTCTTCGCTGTTGGCCTCAGTGGAGTCGAGATCAAGAAAATTGATATCCCCGGGGGGGTTTCAGACGATGACAGCGTCGAGTTTTTGTATGCGGGGACGAACGTCGAGGCTTGGCCGGTAAATATTGTGGAGGCCACGGCATGGCAGGACAAACTCGTCGTTTTGGCCGGTTATCCCTGCCAAAATCTTCGCACTAATTCCGTGATAAGTAGTGCTTACCCGCGCGGTGACCAACTACAAGTGTGGTCAAAGGGTGGGATGATCGGATCGGCATTCATCCGCCCCTCATTCGAAACCCAGGGACCACACAAAATTGCCGTCCATCCGGATTCGGGGATCGTTGCCGTGTTGCACGACAAAGCGGCTCAGATCTTCGATGCAACAAAAATCAAACAGAAGAACATGGAACTGGACGCATTGAAGACCCTCGTGTCACCTTTTCCAAACTTGATAGTTCCAGACGAGGCTGGCCACGTAGCTGTCGGCGCATTGCTCCGCGCTGAATCGGCAAGCCGATTGGAATTCTCGCCCAACGGGGAAACCTTGCTCGTTGCGTTACCTGTCCATGATCCGGAAAAAGACGAGAAAGTGACGCGGCTTGCCTTTTATGATACGAGGACTTGGGAACTCAAATCAGAAGTGCGAACCGTCTTATTTCCAGGTTATGCCGGTTTTAGCCCGAACGGACAGATGTACGCTGTGCACTTTACTGGGGCACCTGGACGTACGCTCTATCACAAAACGGCTCAGGTGTGGTCGGTCGAAAACGGCGATTTGGTTCGCGAGTTTTCGTCGCTAGATGCGAATACGGTGTTATTTATCGATGACGATCGTTTGCTCACCGGCGGGATGTCTCGAACGGATGCTCCGAGTTATTCTGATGAAGCGGGAAACGTAAAGACCGAAGATATTGGCCCGCGGAACATCAATATCTGGAAAATCTCAACCGGCGCACTTTGGGGGAGGTTAACGCTTCGAGATGTCTTATCAGTCGCCGTCTCCCCCGACGGAAAGTACTTGCTGACGGGTAAAAGCAAGTATCTGATCGAACCGGCACTCCTCGAAAAGTGGGATCTTTCCAAGCCAGACAAGATAGTTCCCTTCGAGGGCGAATTTGACATCGCGCGCCGTTCGGAATTCGAAGCAATAAGCGCCCAATATAACAGGGGCGCTTTAATGCCTGCGCCCTTTGTCACCAAGACAGACTACGACAAGTTGCGTATCGGAATGACTTACGAGCAGGTCATTCGCGTATTGTTAGGAGTTGGTAAATTCGAAGCGGAAGTGGTTGAAGTGGACGTCAACAAGTTTGGCTTCGAATCGATGGTTCGGGCCACCGTTACCTACGACGCAATGGGTTCGCCCAACGCGCAATACCAGCTCATATTTGAAGGGGACTTAGCCGACGAGCCGTATAAGATCAAGTTGACGAAGAAATCAAAAAAGGGCAACTAGGGATTCGGTCCCTACCACCTAGACTCAGGCTGCCGGTCTACGGCAAGTCAGTTCAGAGGATTTTAGGAACAGACCTGTTTCCCGGCCCATACCCAAAACGTGGCGCGCCGTTTGAAACAGTGAACAACCGGCCACAATCAAACACGTCTGGACCCAGCAAAAACTGGCGATTAACTGGCGATTTTTTGCACCGCCTGGCATCTAAATTCTTGGCGAGCCAGGACCGACGATGGTCCACCGAACCATCACCTATCTTTAAGGGCCTGAGCCTGGTGCGCCGTAATCGTCCCTGCCAGTTGCTGCTCTCTGGCTGAACGGCCATCGGTGTGCAACGGCCATCGGTGTGCAACGGCCACCGGTGTGCAACGGCCACCGCTTCGACTGGCAAACGGTTTCTGACCGACAAGGGCGGTGCCCCCGAAGCTGACGATTTCCTGGCCTCACCCAGCCAGATTGATGTCATCCCAAGGTCGTACCACCAGCCAGCGGACAAAAAAATGTCCTGGTTCGGACACCGTTTGCGTGTGGACAGATAGGACGACACCCTCCGACGCAGAGGCGCCCCTCTTTAGCTTTTTCCAGGAGACTCTTATGCATCGCTCACGGCTGATCGCCACCTGCCTGTTCATCCTTTCTTTCCTTCAACTGCCCGCCGAGACCTCGGCCCAGGAAACACGCATCGACCCCGGGACCACGTGGGCACCGCTCATCGAACTGGGTCTCCCTGGCGTCAACCGAGGAGTCATGTCCGGCAACCCGGGAGTGCATGATGAGAACAAGAATTCACTGACGAGTTATGAAGGGAAACTACCTTTGACCGGCTCTATCCCGATCGACCTCTTTTTCTTCGTGGTGGAGGGAATTCGAGAGGGGAACGGGTGGCCATGGGCGGAAATCCAGGGCCAGGAACTCTTGGGTACCGACCCGGGCTAGTGCGACGTCGTTACGCTGCCGGTTTTCGGCAAGTCAGTTCAAATGGTTTTCGAAACAGACCTGTTTCCCGTGTAATACGCGGAAACGTTGCGCGCCGTTTGACACAGTGAACAGACGGCCACACTCGAACACGTCTGGACCCAGCAAAAACTGGCGATTTTTACCGCTTGGTGGCTTGCAACAACTGCACAAGGAACGTCCCGTGCAGAACCCGAGGCAGGTCGTCGGGTTCGCTTGCCAGTGGGCTCCGTTTGACATGTTCCGTTTTCCCGCAAAGTGAACAACGAAATGTGATGGACATATCAATCCGTTCCAGCCTTTAGTTGTTGGAAATGGTACCGGAGGGCGA
>JABACA010000081.1:0-12119 GCA_014237975.1 Mariniblastus sp.
CATCACTCCAGCCAGCGTGAACCGGCAGGGCCAATCGGAACACCGCCAGGATTAAACATTCGAGGCCGGTTGATAAAACGCGGTTCAAAACCAAACCGGAATCCCAGGTTGTTTCTGGACGCATCGTAGTTAATACCCAATTGCCACAGGAACGACTCGCCAATGTAGACCAGTCCCAACCCCTGGCCAATCGTCCCCGTGTCACCAAAATCAACCTGGCTCAATCCTCGGATACCCCATTTCTCACTCATCCTGTAAAGCACGGTGGACGACAACACGTTACTGGTGATGGGACCTTTGATGGTCCTGAAACCGATGTAAGCGTTGCCAACGGCGGGTCGACTGGCAAACATTCCAAAGTTGGCAGTTTGTAAACCTTCGGAAAAGACATCAAAGTAGCCATCCGATAACAGGCTGACCCGGTCACCCACATGCCAGCGGAAATCATAATTCAACATTCCAACCGCGGAGCCGAAGTTATCTCGATCCGCATCGGGGAAAAGAGATGACTCCAGATCGAACGTGATTAGATCGACAATCCTCTCCTCGCCCGGCATGCCCCGTTTGGTCTGCCAACGCTGCCGGATTCCCAACTGGACAGTTGACAGATCGCCGGCTATTTCCGGGCTGGGACTGCTGACATTTCCCTGGATGCCGGATCTCAATGCATAATACCGTGGATCAAATTTGGGTGGCCAAGCAGGGGTTGGAGCCAGCGCAGGCCAGGGTGGAAAACCAAACTGGTTGACCGCAAATCGCCGCTCAAACGCTTCCTGGGAATCGTCGTTGATCGGGTCGTACAGCGGCAACCGATCAAGACCCCGGTTTGCCTTGGCATAAAAGGCATCCACATCGAACGATACTTTGTGGGCCAGTCCATTAATATTCCACAGGGTGCTTTGGATCGTCGGGTCGACCTTCCAGAACGGCAAGCTCGCCTTGATGCCGGTTTGCCCAAAGGCCCGGAACAAGTCTTGGTCGTCGAGGTCCTTGCCCCAGTAGGTCGCATCTCCCAGGATGTAGGGAATGACTTTGACAGGACCAAACTGTTGGGGAAAATCCAGCTCTTGGCGGGTGCCCACTCGAATCCCCTGTACGTCGCCTTGCCAAGGCAGAGGATAAAACGGTTGCTGAGCGATATTTGTGGTTGGGGGCGTCGCTGCTTTCATCTTGGCATAGCCAATCGTGGACCGGCCGTGCCAGACCAGGCGATCCATGAATGTCGGTTGACCAATGATGAAATGGTCATACCGCGGCCACCAGGAAGTTTGCGTGAAAAAATCATTGATTTGAAATTGCGCAATCAAGTTACTGGAACGGGTGCCAGTATTGCGCTGCAGCCAGAAACTGGTTAAAGCGTCCTTGTCCTGATCCCACTCCCGCTCGTAATATTCATTCAAGAAGTTACGGTCGGAGATCCAGCCAAATTCAGCTCGCAAAACACGGCCCGATTCCAAGTCTTGACGATGGTTCCAGATCGAGCGACCCCGGAATTTCTGTTCCGGTGTGAGGTTTCGCCGACCCAGGCCCAAATTATCAAGGCCGCGGTCATTGATGTACCAGCTGTCATAGAAACCACGGGTGGGTCCCCGGAATCCAAAGAACGTGTCCCGCTCATACTTTGTTTCCGTTCCGAAACCAATGCCGCGCAAACTGAGGTAACTCAGTACCCCATTGAACTCAACGCCCTTGGGGGGGCGTCGGTAGCCAGCCAATTGAAACAGGTTCCAATTCGTGAGAACCTGTGTACCAAAGATCTGGTCGTTACCGATTCGCAGGCTATTGAGATAGAGTGATGGATCGCTGAGATTCGTGCGGAGTCGGGGCCAGGCAAACACGGGAACCCCAGCGACATAGACCCGGTTCCGTTTTCCGTCGGCCCAGTACTGATCTTCCACCACCGGGTTACCCGTTATTGGATCGTAGACCGGTTGACCCGTTAGATTGTTTTCTTCGATCGTCTGCTGACGTGTCAGCCCGATCCGCTCCGACTGAGCCCAGTAGCGAGGCACTCCGATTCGGCTGGTTGTAAATGCGGCGCCGTAGGCCTGCATATGGTTCTCATCTACCTGTTCTAAAACATCCGCTTTCAATCGAACCAATCCCTGGTACGCTCGGACAGGTGTCAATATTTCGGCATTCAGGATCGTCCCTCGTTGATTATTGACGTCGTAATACATCTGTTTGGAATAAATGACCCGGCTGCCTTTGGCAAAAACCACATTGCCTTCGAGATAGATTTCCCAGCGATCATTGCCGTCGTACATCGCAGATTGCCAGGCCACAACGTTGTCAGCCAGGATCACGACCTGGTCGTCACGGTCTCCCTGGAAAACAGTCGCATTGGCAATTTCAGGACTGTCGATCGTAACCCGGATACCGCCGGTCCCGACCCAAATGCTCTCGTTGGTATTCTCGGGGTTGTTACGAACCGTCAGATTCAAATCAACCATCGAGTCCCGTGCGGTAATATTGACCTGGGAACCGCTTCCTCCAGCCTGGGACGAAAGCGGCGGCAAGCCGGGTAAAACCGTGCTTGGTAATTGTCCCGGAATCACCTCCATCGGTTGTTGCCCGGCAGGGACCGGACCAAGTACCGGTGGTTCATCAAACTTCCCTTTAAACGGGTCCTGACGTGGCGCGGGACCATCGATGACCTCCTGGACTTGACCCGTTTGCGGAGAGATCAGGCGTTGCGGTTGCTGAGGATACCGGGCCGGTATGACAGACGATGTTCTGCCTTGCTGCAACATCTGGCGGGCACGCTGGAATACCATGGGCGGGTCACCCTGTAATGCTGCAGCCGGCTTGGCCGAATCAATCGAACTGTAAGTAAACAACCGGCCCAACCATTTTGAATCGACAATCCGGTCTGCCGGCGCGGCGCTGACCGATTGCGATTCGGTTGGCTGCGATAATTCTATAACGACGTTGCCATTGAGTGATTCCAGATAAGTCACCACCCGGTACTTACCCGGCTCAGGTAGTTCATGGACCCACAAGATGGCATCGTCGGCCGTCCCTTGAAACTGCTCCTGGGCAACAACCACATTCCCTTGCAGGTGAATCACTTGCGTTTGCCCTTGCCGCCAAGTCGTGATCTGGGTTGCATCCACCTTAATGGGATTGACTGGTTCGGGTGGGCGGAAGTTGATTTCCTGGGCATGGGTCAAAACAGTGACGGTCGACAAAACACCGAGTAACAGCGCGCGCAATACCCAAGCCCGCTGAGCACAGCGGTAACCAGAGTCCAGTCGATTGACGGCAAAATGACTCAAGTCAATTTTCGTAAGTGTCGATGAAGGTGATAACCATAAATAGCGACTTCACGCACCATCTGTTCCGGCGCGCAATCTCAGCCACAAAAATTCGGTGCGGGAGTATAGAAGCCGACGGAATTGGCAGCAAGGCAAATCAACCATCACCCAATTTCGCCGAGGCAAGGTTCTAGCAAGGAAAAACAGACCCAAAATCAACCGTTCTAGCCGGTTTTTGTTGCAAGCGATAAACTGCTAGCAAGCCACCAGTTGCATTATCGTCTCCTGTTGAACTCAGCGCGTTGAAAGATCCAGCCATTTCCAACATGAATTACGGTGCGACAATCGACCACTTGGTCTCGGATTCGATTCTCCAAAACTATCCCAACGGACAGCCGAGCCAGCATTATTCCGAGCTGAATAGCTTTGATTTCTGTTCCTCCGTGAACCTGCCGGTAATCGATCCGGTAGCCGCCAATGCTTGCCACGCGGGACTTTGGTTGTTGCACCATTATCTGGATGAATCTCACGCCATCAGCCAGACGCTGTATTCACCCGAAGGTTCCTGGTGGCATGCCATCATGCACCGAACGGAAGGCGATTACGGAAACAGTAAGTACTGGTACCGCTCTGTAGGATTGCATCCAGCGATGGAGTCAATCCAAGAGCAACTTGGTCAGAGGGACGGCATGCCGTCCTGGGATGTGTTTCATTTTGTGGACACGGTTCGTACGGCCGGTTCGGAACCTCGAACCGAAGAAATATCCCGCCTCGAATGGCAAACCCTGTTTGACCATTGCTTCCGAATCGCAACGGGACAATGAACCTGCAACGTCCATTTGGGCCAACCGTTCGGTCAAGCCAGAATCCCAATTGCCAAAAGCGAGATCGAAGTGATTAAGCCTCAACCATGGAATCATTTCCCACAGGCGGACGACCGATCGAATAATAGGTGAATCCAAGTGCCGTCATTTGAGCCGGATCATAAAGATTGCGTCCGTCAAAGATGGTCGGCGATGCTAGTTTTGCCTTCATTTCATCAAAGTCGGGATGCCGAAACATATCCCATTCCGTATTGATTGCCAGGGCATTGGCACCTTGCAGTGCATCCATGGCCTGCTCGGCATAATCCAGTCGGTCACCATAATCCGATCTTACATTTTCGGTCGCTTCGGGATCAAACACACAAACACTGGCGCCCTTTTCCAACAGCTGGTCGATCAGAACCAGCGCAGGTGCTTCGCGAATATCATCCGTTTTAGGTTTGAATGCCAGGCCCCAGATGGCAAATCGCATGCCGGCAAGGCTCCCTGAATAATGCTCGTTAACCTTCTGCATCAGGACATTCTTCTGCTGGTCGTTCACCTGGTCAACCGCATTGAGTATCGTAGGCGGCAAGTCATGGTTTTTTGCCATCACCGCCAAGGCCCGGACGTCTTTAGGGAAACAGCTGCCTCCGTAACCGACACCCGGAAACAGAAATGCAAATCCAATTCTCTGGTCGTGTCCAATTCCACGGCGGACATCATTGATATCGCCGCCCATTTTTTCACACACGTTTGCCATTTCGTTAATAAAACTGATCTTGGTTGCCAACAATGCGTTAGCAACGTATTTCGTTAACTCGGCACTTTCCGGCGACATCGATAAAAACGGTTTGTCCGTTCTCAGGAACGGTGAATAAAGTTCTTGCAACGCTTCCGAAACAGCATCGTCGCGAACACCGACCACCACTCGATCCGGGTACATAAAGTCGTTGATCGCCGTGCCTTCTTTTAGAAACTCCGGGTTGCTGGCAACATGGTAGCGCTTGTTATTCAACAAACGAAGCTGCTCAAAGATCGCCTGGTTGGTTCCCACCGGAACCGTGCTCTTTGTAACGATAATGACATCGTCATCAATATGCGGAGCAATCGAGTCAACCACACTCCACAACGCCGAAAGATCCGCAGACCCGTCACGACCTTGAGGCGTTCCAATCGCTAAATAGACGATCGGTGAATTCTTGACGGCCGCGGCGATATCGGTTGTAAATTCCAGGCGGCCCGCTCTTGAATTCCGCAGGACCAGTTCCTGTAAACCCGGTTCATAGATCGGAATAACACCCTCGTTGAGTCGCTCAATTTTCGACTGATCATTATCGACCAACGTGACATGATTGCCACTTTCCGCAAAACAGGTTCCGGTAACGAGGCCGACGTAGCCCGCTCCGATCATCGCAATTTCCATTTCTAGAAGGTCCGGTAAGAGTTTGTTTCAGTTAAGCATTTCAGTGACTGGAAACGCCGGCCATGACGGAAGCCGAAATGGGTTCCTTGCCGAAGACAGCCAAGACTCTAATCATTTACAAGTGTAATACTCAAATCAATTCCTGGTTATAGCGATTCGGCCACAAAAATTCGCAAACGGGGAAAAGGACCCGGCTGGTTGTGGCTTATTTGACAAATGCGCCAACCCCGTTGAATCCTCCTTTTGCCAGCATCAAAAACATTGTCACCTTCCCTAGAGACCGCACCCTGCTCGATCATGTGAACCACCACGGCAACACGGCCAATTCGACGGGCCCGACAAGCAGCGCCAGGTGCCAATGTGATTACTCGTCCTGATTTTCCGAATCCTCAGTCTCCGTGTGACCCGGCTCCTGCTGGATGGCGGACTCCGATTCGACAGACTCCCGATGTCCAGTGACGGGCGCTTCGGAATCATTCTCATCGCGAGGCACCCGGACTACGGCTGCCAACGTATCATCGTCATCCAGGCTCATGATTCGAACACCTTGTGTATTTCGACCGATCGATTTGATATCGCTACACGAGATGCGCTGCAGCTTTCCTCGAGCTGTCATCATCAGTATCTCATCTTCGTCTCCGACCGGAACGATACAAACGACCAACCCATTTCGTTTGGTCGTCTTGATATCCCGCAATCCTTTCCCTCCCCGATGCTGGGTTCGATAGCGACTGCCGCTGGCCGAGTCGGCGTCACCATCGGCCATTTGGTTAGGTCCAAATGACGTGCGTTTTCCATATCCATTAGCGCAGGCAGTCAACAACGTCGCTCCAGGGTCGGCAACCACCATCCCGACAAGCGCATCCCCGGCAGCCAGGTTGATTCCTTTAACGCCACTTGTATTACGCCCCGTCGGTCGAGCATCTGACTCCTTGAACCGGATTGCCATGCCGCTGGACGTGGCCAGCACAATTTCGTCATCCTGCTTGGCAACGACAACTTTAATCAGCTCATCGTCTTCACGAAGTTTAATGGCGATGATCCCTCCCCGACGGGGTCGGCCATACGCACTCAAGGGAGTTTTCTTTACCAACCCGTTCTTGGTTGCCATCATCAAATAATGACCTTCGGCGGAGAAGTCGCGAATCGCGCGACAACTGGCAATCTCTTCACCTTCATTTAACGGAACCAGGTTAACAATCGCGCGGCCACGGCTTTCTCGGCTAAGCTGCGGCAATTGGTAGACTTTCCTCCAGTGAACACGACCTTTATTCGTAAAGAACAACAGGTAATCATGGGTGCTGGCAGCAAAAACGTGTTCGATAGGGTCCTCGTCTTCGCTCTTAGCCCCTTTGATGCCTTTGCCGCCCCGTTTTTGAGCCCGGTAGGTACTGACGGGCGTCCGTTTGATGTAACCGCGGTGGCTGATCGAAACAACCATATTTTCTTCTTCGATCAGATCCTCGAGATCAATATTGCCAATCTCTACTTCGGATATCTCGGTGCGACGAGGATTGGCGTGTTTCCGCTTGATTTCTTCCAGGTCGTCTTTAATGATCTGCAAAATATTCTGTTCGTCCGACAGTATTCTCAGGTACTCGTTGATTTCATCCAGCAAGCCACGATGTTGGTCACTCAATCGTTCCTGTTCGAGGTTGACCAACTGGCCCAGCGTCATCTTGAGAATCGCATCTGCCTGAATTGCGGTCAGGAAATAAACATCGGACTCGCCGCGCTCACTCTTGAACACTTCGTATCCCTCGTCACCCAGTGCGCGTTGCATCATGGCAGCCGGACATTCGATTCCCATCAACCCCTGTTTGGCCTCAGCCTGCGTCTTGGACTTGCGAATGGTTTCGATCATCTTGTCGATGTCAGCCAAGGCCAACAACAAACCCTCGACCGTGTGCTTCTGGCGACGGCAACGGGCCAGCAAGAATTGCGTCCGCCTTCGAATGACCTGGACGCGATGCCGAACAAACTCCCGCAAAAGTTGCTTGATATCCATTTCGCGCGGTTTGCCATCGACCAGCGCCAAAAAGATCATCGAAACGGAGCTCTGCAATGGCGAAAACTGATACAACTGATTGAGGACCACTTCGGGATCGGCGTCACTCTTAAGATCAACATGCAGTTTGACCGGCTCTTTCAGGTCACTCAGGTCCTTAATCCCCGAAATACCCTTGACCTTGTCACCTTTGACCAGACCTGCAATTTTCTCGACAACCGTATCCCTGACCTGGTGATAGGGGATCTCGGAAACAACGATCCGGTAACGGTTCTTTTTGTACTCCTCGATTTCACAACGAGCCCGCACCACGATCGTGCTCCGCCCCGTGTGGTAAGCCTTCCGGATTCCGTTGCGACCACAAATGATCCCGCCCGTTGGAAAGTCCGGGCCCGGAATAATGTTGATTAACTCGCCAACAGTACAATCGGGTTGGTCAATCACTAGTTGCAGTCCATCGCAAACTTCACCCAGATTGTGGGGAGGAATCGAAGTCGCCATACTGACCGCAATGCCGCTCGAACCATTGACCAACAGGTTCGGAAATTTACTGGGCAATACGGTTGGCTCGGTTCTCCGCTCATCATAAGTCGGAACGTAATCCACCGTGTCCAGCTTCAGATCCTCGAGCATCATGGTGGCCACCGGCGACATGCGAGCCTCGGTATACCGCATTGCCGCAGCAGGCAATCCTGCAATCGACCCAAAATTACCCTGCTTGTCGATTAGCACATGTCGCATGTTCCAGTCCTGGGCCATGCGCACCAGCGTCGGGTACACGATACTCTCACCGTGAGGGTGGTAGTTACCACTGGTGTCACCCGAAATCTTGGCGCACTTGACCCTGGAAGCGCCCGACGTCAGGTTCAAATCGTTCATCGCCACCAGAATACGGCGCTGCGACGGCTTCAAACCATCTCGCACGTCGGGCAGTGCACGGGACACAATAACGCTCATGGCGTATGTCAGATAACTGCCCTTTAGCTCATCCTCAATTGGCATCTCAATAAACTGTTCCTTGATGCCGCCGTTATCGTCGTGGTTCGGAGGATTGGAATCTGTCGACAAGTTGCGTGCCTTTCAAGCTATAAAACCACCAGCAAGTATCGGATCAAAAAACCGTTCAAGAGCTGGCAGAGAATCGTTTTATGAATGGATAAATGGATTACATCGGTTGCAAAAAAAGGCCCATGCATTGGGCTGATTTGGCGAATTTTTGCCGGCCAATTCAGGTATTTTGCAAACCACGGATTCTACCAAATTACGCCCTAACACACAACGAGCAGAGCCTTTTTTAACTCGTCATAAACCTATATAAATAAACGACTTGGGCTCGGCATTTCCGGAGGTCATCGTTTTTGGCTAAGGGCCTGTAGTAACACCCAAACTTTCCCCTCCCATTCGTCCCGGGACCGGTTCCTGGCGGCGTTGCTCCAAGTCCCACAAGGCCCTCGCTTGGATTTAAAACTTGACGTCGGCCACTTGCGCCTAACAATGCGGTAGTGTGGTCGGCGAATCCGTAACGTCGATTCCACCCTCCTTTTTGAACGTTCAATATGGTTCGACCGACATATTTTCATTCCGATTTCGAAGCCGCCATGCGGGTGCGACTGGATTCGCTGTCGACCGATGAGGGCCTCACTTCGATTCCCGTCACCCATCTGGGTGCTTCCGATGATGCCAAGGCGAAGCTCAACCAAAACGGCCCTTCGGCCGGAGCTTCCAATACCGATTCCCGTAATATTGAAGCAACCCAACATCATCGGGTGACGACACCCGATGGCGATGTCTGGATCCACGGTAATACATTATTGTGTGCCTGCCCCGATTGTAACGCGCCGATGACCATTCGGCTCTGGCTGGAACTGGCTGATTGTTGGCGGTGTTCGGCCAGTATGCAATTAAGCGAAGCGCAGGTTGCAGCCGTACGTGAACTTCTTGCGACCCCGGCTTCGGCACCCAGCCCAGCGCCCACGGTTTCCATCGAGGAACTGGTTGAACCCCTGCCCGATAGTGACCCCGATGTCACGGTGGCGCCCGTGATGGATCAGCGACGACAGGAACTGGATCGGTTGACGCAGTCCAATACGGCCGCCCGTATCCTGCGGAACGGTTTCAGCAGCGTGCCTGCCTGGTTGGTCAGCTTCCTGTTGCACCTGATCTTTATCCTGTTGCTGGCGCTGATCATGCTGGGCCGTCAGGAGCTGCCACCCACCATCACCCTCTCAACCTTTTTTCGCCCTGAAAAATCGGCAGGGGGTGAAATACGAATCGAGAATCCGGCCGATCGGCTGCAGGACGATCTGGCCATGGCGAACGACCTGGAAATTGACAAACAGGAAGTGCGGGACGTACTGCAACAGGCCGAACAGGATGCACGTGAGCTGCGTGTCGACAAAGCTCCACTGGCCACGTTGCCCGACCTGGACGTCGTCAAAGCCAACATCACGACGCGGCGGGACAAGTTAATGTCATTTGCGGCGCGCGACCCCCGAGTGCGAGCCGAGATCGTTTATCGGGAAGGGGGAACTTCCTTGACCGAAGCGGCCGTTTCGCGCGGATTAAGGTGGTTGGCCTCGGTCCAGAACAACGATGGTAGCTGGAGCCTGGCCGATTACGAACGCCACGACCGGCCAACTAACAAGGGGGACGCGGCAGGAACGTCACTGGCACTTTTGCCGTTCCTGGGAGCCGGCCAAACCCATGAATACGGAAAGTACAAAGAAACCGTCGCCAAGGGCCTGGCCTGGCTGTTGAAAAACCAGAAACCCGATGGTGACCTCCGCGCCAACTTCCCTGGCCAGGCCGGCATGTACGCCCATGGTCAGGCGGCGATCGTGCTGTGCGAGGCGTACGCCATGACGGGTGATCAACAGTTTCGCACACCGGCTCAGAAATCGGTCGAGTTCATTCAGCGGGCCCAACATATCAAGGGAGGTTGGCGCTATCGACCGGGAGAGGCCGGGGACACCAGTGTCCTGGGGTGGCAGTTGATGGCCATCCAAAGTGCCCGGGCACCCAACCTCGGTTTGGAAATTGACGACGACACGCTGCGATTGGCCGGGTTGTACCTGTCGGATGCGGCTTGGAAGAGCCGCCAACAGGGAGTGCCAACCGGTGCGCTGTACAACTACCAACCGCGGCAGGGAAAGCCGACACCGGCCATGACGGCCGAAGCCTTGTTGTGTCGGATATACCTCGGTTGGGATCGCAACGATCCTCGAGTGATGGTCGGCGTGCGGTGGTTGGTCGACGAGCATTTACCCAGCTACGACGACAAGAACCTCTACTACTGGTATTACGGCACGCAGTTGATGCACCACTACGGTGGCTCGCTGTGGGACCGCTGGAACAGACAGGTTCGCGAAATCCTGGTGGCTACCCAGGACAAGAAGGGTGCCAACGCGGGCAGCTGGAACCCGGCCGATTTCCAATGGGGCTCTCGCGGTGGGCGAATCTATACAACCAGTCTTTCGGTTTGCACGCTGGAGGTCTATTACCGCCACCTGCCACTGTTCAAACAGATCGAATTCGACCAAGCTGAATAGAAATCATATGGGCCGATTCACGGCCTCTGATCCGTCCTGTTGTCTCCAGTCGATTACGATTATGGCCCAACCCCAATCTCAAAACGTGCCGGAACACCCATCCGGGGCGTGGCAACTGAAGACGGGCCGGCTGACGTTCGAAAAGGGTCCCGTCCTGATGGGAATCGTCAACACGACGCCCGACAGCTTCTCCGACGGAGGCCGTTTTTCAAATCACGACCAGGCGGTTGACCACGCGTTGCAGTTGGTCGCCGACGGGGCCGGTATCCTCGACGTGGGCGGGGAAAGCACGCGACCTTACAGCAAAACGGTCGGCGAGCAGGAGGAACTCGACCGAACTGTGCCGGTGATCGAACGCCTGTCCAGACGCACCGACGTACCCGTTTCGATCGACACGTCCAAGGCGGCCGTGGCCGAGGCGGCCCTGGCAGCCGGGGCCCAGATCATCAACGACGTGACGGGCCTGGAGGGGGATCCACGGATGATCGACGTGGCGGTCGCCAGCGGCGCCGGCCTGTGCGCGATGCACATGCAGGGAACGCCTCAAACGATGCAGGACAACCCGAACTACCAGGACGTGGTGGCCGAGGTGCTCGATTACCTGGTAGCCCGAAAAACAGAGCTGCTGGCCCGAGGGGTTCGGGCGGAGCGAATCTGTCTCGACCCGGGCATCGGGTTTGGTAAAACCCACGCCCACAACCTGCAGCTGATTCATAACGCCAGAGCGTTTCACCGGGCCGGTTGCCCGATCCTGGTCGGCCATTCCCGCAAAGGGTTTATTGGCAAGATTCTGAGGGACAAATCGGCCGACCGCGACATCGGGACAGCGACCATCCTGTTGTCACTGGCCAACCAGGGGATCCAGATCGTCCGCGTGCACAATGTGGCCGCCTGTCAGCAGGCCCTCGGCGTATGGGCGGCGATTGGGGGCCTGGACGGCCAGCTGGCCAATCTCGACTGAGCAAGCGTATGAGACAACGTACAGACCGGACTCAGAGAGTGTTCCAAAACCAGAGAGTTTTGCCGTAACGTCGAATGAAAACAACGCATTCAACGCTCTAAAAAAAAGGCACCCCG
>JABACA010000081.1:12128-20157 GCA_014237975.1 Mariniblastus sp.
TGCCGTAACGTCGAATGAAAACAACGCATTCAACGCTCTAAAAAAAAGGCACCCCTGGCCGCTGCCGAGGGTGCCCTGTGAATTTTTGTTGGGTGGTCTTACCGCCCGATTACTCGAGGAACGACGAGACCCGAATGGCCCGTTCCACGTTGTGGTTCTTGCCCGGTTCAAAGGCGACCGGGATCGAGCGATCCAGGACAAAGAATCCTCTGGATCGACGAACCTCGCCCGAGTCAGAGCCCAGTTCATTGGGCGTTACCTGACCTTGGGCATTCACCTCAAACAGACCAACCGTGATCCAGATCGCAAACACGCTGGAGCGGGTCGTGACCAGGTTGCCCAACCGCTGCCGCAGGTCATAGGCGAAATAGGCACTACGGTTTGTGTGGTTGTACGCATTGGCCAACGGATTGACCGCATTAAAAACGAACAACGGCGCGTCACCAGCCTGGGGTAATTGTTGCCCATCATCATCCGGATGACGCCGGAACAGACCGCAATCAAATCCCTCCCGAACCAATGTTGGTCCTGTCGAGGGAGGGGTGGTAGAGAGGTCCGGAACATAGTTCCCCTCGTTCGCATTTCGGAAGACACCAGCAAACTCAAAGCTATTCAAGTTAATTCCAGTTGCAGGAATACCGGGCCCTCCCGCCGGCTGCTTACGTTTCCTCGATTCCTTAAATTCATCCCATGAAACGCCTCGGTTGCCACTACTATAAACTCTCCCCATCAATCCTTCCCAAACATCCTGACTGTAAATCGTATTCAGGTTGATTTTGCCGGGGACACGATAGCGAGGCACAAAGTTAAACGGATTGTTGTCGTATCGATTATGATTCAAATTGATTTCGGTTCCAACGAATCGAGAAGGGACCTCTAAATAATCAAACAGCCGATAGAAATGGGTTCCCTCGTCATCACCGCTAAATGGGTTCAAAAGATGTCGGAATTCTCCCGATAGATCGACATCGTCCACCCTGGGCGAGTTCCAGGGCTGTTCATCGTCCGTAAGTGGTTCTTCAATGACGTCACGGGTATACGGGCTTTCGGATGCATTTCGGGTTGCAAAGTTGTAAGTGATCTTATCCGGGGCTGAAATGGGAACATTGGCCAGTTCCAGATGACTGACAAAGGGCCGATTGTTCCAGGTCAACCAGGCGAAACCCAGATTTCCACCATTGTTTCGGTAGCTTTCATTGGTTCCACCCAATGATCCCTTGAACTCATAACTGAAGCGATGGCCATCAGCGTTGCCAAGAGAAGGCTGATTTTCCTCTTCTGCAAGAGAAAGGCCTTCATCCGATTTGAATAACAGGCGAGGCTGGCTCTGCGACTCGCCTCGTTCTAGTGTGTCGAACACGGTTTTAACAACTGCGATAACATCCGGATCAATTTGAGGAGGTACTAAAGGAGGTAGGTCTTCGTTGTTATTGTCTGAGTCTTGCTGTACTCCATTGAAGGCCAACAGATCCATCGGCGTGCAATCGATCGAAATGTACGGGTTTTGGTACTCATTCCATGGCTCCAACGGATTGGCCAAACGCTGCAAATGCAACACGCGGAAATTGTCGGTTAAACCATTCGTCCAGACGGCCGAATCACCTCCATTTGCCGGTACTGGGTCTCTGGGCTCATCATAAGGATCCAGATAACGAAAGCCATCATCAATCAGCACCCGAGGGACTCCTGATTCGTCAACTAGCGGGTACCCGCGATTGGGATCCGATACAGACAAAGATTGTGGATTCGGGTCGTTATTATTTAATTGATTCGGATTTCGCCACGATCGATTAATGGGAATCGCCACTGCATTTCGAGTAGTGGTAGTATTAGTTACCGGGTTATAAGTCCGTACCTGCTGGTTACTCGAGTCGAGAATAATGTGTCGCGTCGTTCCAAGCTCGAGATTTCCCGCTGGAGATTCATTCGCCTTGCCGATCGCCGTCAAACGCCCAATCGTCGTGCGATAAGCTGTTTCATCGTTGTTAATGTCCTGATTAGCCGAACCGATCACAGCGTGACCGCCAGGAGCAAGCGGCTGAACATCACAGGAAGTAAAATACCTTCTCGGCACGTCTGTTACATTGGTTGGTTCTGTGTCTGTGAAATAGACGGCCCGCTCCCAATCGGGGTCCGCCACACCCTTGATTTGGATTCTCCAGACCGGGTCACGCGAATCGGGTACATTTGGATCCCGACGACGAGTCTGGCGGGTTAAATCGATTCCATTCGCTTGTTTGGGTGAGCCGGGATTATCCGACAAACTCGGCGGAAGCACTTGGTTCAGCCTGTTTTGCGTCCACGGATTATAGATCTCGATAAATGCAGCTGTATTGGGCACCAACCGCGAATCGAGATCGTCATCCTTGGGGTCATTTGGATCCGTTGGTCGATACAAATCATCTTTGGACTCGTCCTCGGTACGACGATCGTGAAGCGCGATGCTCTCGGTCAACAGCAGCTCGGGCCGTTCGCAACCAAACACCACACCCCTGTCCTTCGAAGGGGTACCGGGTGGTGTATTAGGTGGTGATTCAAGATTTGGATGTTGCTGTACAAATCCATCTACATCCCAACCATCCCAGGGATTGGTGTCATATTCAAACACCGTCATGATAGAATCGGAATCACGAAAATCGACCACATTCACGGCCCATTGAGCGAGCTGCTTGCGGAAGGCACCCGGGGTAATTCCCGCCGGTTCTTCACACGTCAAGAGCGCCATGATGTACAACTGCTTGGCAAAGTGATAACGAGCCAGCACGTCACCCGTACCGCGATCACCATTGTTGTCGAGGTCCATCCACGCACCCGCTTGATCCACATTCCGCTGTGCGATTTCACCTGCCGGGGTTGGTGGAGCGCCAATCACCATGCCACCCACTTCGTAATAAGCTTCGTCAATCACGCCATTGCTGTTGTCATCCCGGCCATTGCCAAAGGGACGATTCACATTCATTTTCAGCCCCACGAACAATTCGTCGGGCAATAATTTATCGTCCTTGATTTTTTGGAATAACTGCGCTTCGTTTAAGTTTGGAAAGAAAGGCTTCATCTCGGCCATCAATTGTTCCACCATGCCAAACGGCACAACCGGAACTTCAAAGCTGTCGGTGGTGATCGAGTTTTTGCTAGTTTGATCGCTAAATTTAAGAGGTGCCAAATCTAGCAGACGGCTTGGCAGCATCGGGTTATCTTGATCCAAACGGCGTATTACCTTTTCCAGTTCCGGCAAACTATAAGGCGTGTCGGTAAGGGTGGGTTGCAGTTCCGTGTTGGGAGTCATCCGATGGGCCCAATAAGGAAATGCCTCGTACGGGTGATCCGCCAATTCATCCGTCCAATCGGGAGTGCCATTACTTAAGACATCGACCGAGGGCAGGCTGTTATTAAAATCGAAGTTGGGATCGGTCCATCCTGAAATGCTGGGCGTTCCGACAAAATACTGGCCGCGGAGATCCTGAGCCGAAGATCCATACGAACCCGCCTGCTGTCCCAGACGGCCAACCGTTCCAAAATCAGTGGTATTGGCTTTTCCCCGTGCATTTTCAAACAGCTTGTAGACGGACCAGGCGTCCGGTCCCGAAATACCGGGTTGCAAATCAGCGCCATACCGCCCCTCCAAGATGTTCTTGTACTCGTTCCCAAAAAACCGACTCATCGAGATCTCGGCCGGACCATATCCCTGCCCCAGGGAATGGGTTTGTGCATTAGCCTGACCACCACCAAGCAGTGGAATTCGAGTCACCGTTTGAGTCTCGGCCAGGCTGCCATGGGAATTCAGATTTAACCGACCGTCCAGATCCACGATCTTGTAGGCCACCATCGGTTTGTAGATCCTGCCAGATCCGTCGGATTGGATCGGCAACCCAATATCCATCCAATAACTATCTAGTTCCATGTCGTTGTCGTTGTCGACCATCGCCCAGCCATCTTCAACGAAATCGTTAGCGTCGTCAGGTTGAGGTTCAGTAGGATCCCAATTCCCGGTTAAACTCTTGCGATAAAAACTGGGAATCACGCCACCCGTGTTATCTCGTCCAAACAGGAACATATTCTGGAAATCGGCCGCATCATACGACTCGTTGGGAGAATTGTTTCGCGTCAGGTAATTAGCTCGCAGTTGAGCCAAACTTTCCCCGCGACGATTCGGAATCAACGCCTCTGTGTCAAGTTTCCCGTAATCTGGGCCTTTCCCTGAATCGCCGCCAGCTCCAAAACCGGAAAAGGGACGGGAATTGACAACGACTCGGCAATTTTTCAGTTCCGGTAGTTCACCGATTCCATTTGCATCAGTACCAACGACGAGGTCCTGTTCCGGGTGATCCAGCATCACCAGGAATTTGGCCGGTGGCTCGTAACCAATGATGCGACCAGAAAGCGCCTGGTTTAAAGCGGCAGGTTGGTTATTTAGGTCTGGATTGGGAGCCTGTTCGGACAACGGCGCAGCTGACACAAAAGAGAGCACAAACCCGTTATAAAAACCGGGCCGACCGCTCAATGAGGCATTCGAAGTGGGGTTCAATATGTTTTTGGGCTGAAATGCTGGGAGCAAATTTAGATCAAATTCAATCAACTGTCCCGCCGTATCGAATGGCTGATTAACCCCAAGTATGGTCGATGCGAATGTGGGCGTACCGTCTACCCTGCCGGTAAAACCATAGCCGTACATGTCGGCCAACAACGAATGACCGCGCAGCGGCGACATCGTATTGTTCAAATCCGGACCGCGGATAATGTCATACAAGGCCCGCTCGACCAAGACTTGTCCCTGGTCCCCCTTCAAGCGAAACTTGCTCTTCTGCCGCGCCGACTTGAGGAAATTATTGGAGATGATCACAAACGTGGTTCCCATCAACAGGAACAGGACGATGATGCTCATGACCATCAACAAGGTGACACCGCTTCGCTGGTTGGGTCGATTCATTTTCATGGTTTTTCTCCGGGGGTACCGGCTGGCTGTGTTTAATTTGAAGAGATTGAGGAGATTCATGGTAAGCATCAAGGATTAGAGTCAGATTTTCAGTTCCAGTTCGATTTTTGTTCCCACTGGGTCGTTCGTTCGAAGACGTTGATGACCTGGCCACTGCGCCGACCATCACTCCTGCGCTGACCGACCAAATGATAAATCTCGGTGCCGTTGGCAAAGCCAAAATCAGGGCCATCCAACGTTAACGTTGTTGTTGTAGGTATTGTAGAGTCAATCGGTTTCGGTTTTCCCGCAGGATAAAAAACGCCCGTGACTCGATAAAACCCGACCTGGTCCCGATAGCCATTCTCGACGGCTGGATTGGTATTTGTATTTTTTAGCATCACCCAATCATCGCGACGGACGTCGACGCCACCCGGCCAGTGCACCTCGACCGTCCCACCACTGTAACCCGTATTCGTCTGGTTAATCGTGCCCCGGGGATAGACGACTTCTGAAAGCGGGCCCAAATCGCGGTCCTTGTGTACCAACACGTGCATTCGAAATCGCAACCTAGGCGTCATGGGGGATAGAAAACGAAGATCCGTACCGTAGTAGTCGCTTTTTACTGGCACCAGCACGGCGTTCCAGGAAATCCGCCCCAAGCTCTGGCGACGAGCAGCATCACCCGTGTCAAGGATGTCAAAAATCGGCTGGGGAGGGGCAATGTCTTTGATGTAACCTGGTGAATTGTTATCCAGTGGAGATTGAAACTGCATGTCATCCGTTGAACGGCACATCTGCCGTGCCATCGCTCGATTGAACACCTTGCCATCAGTGCCGCTCAGATTAAACCGTCCAAAACCACAAAAAGCCTCGGTGGGGTCGTATGGATCAAAGCCACTGGTCGGATCTGTATTCTCGGCCAAAAAGAGTGGGTCGACCACCATCACCTGTGAAATAGACGGGTCCAGGGGTACCGGATTGACCGGGTAATAAAATGACGGAACAACATTAGCGGGATCAAGGCCTCGACCGTATATCCGTGTGGCATAGTTCGAATCCAAAAATCGAAAACCCTCGATTTCGAATTGTTCAAACGCATTTCTGCCGATAACAGACGCATCGTTCCGGTCCAAACCACTCTGGGCCTGTTGAACGGCAAACGGGATCAGGATCATGACCCCAAATACGCCAATCATGGCGACCACGATCGCGCTGAGGACTTCGACGACCGAAATACCGGACCGCCGGGTCGCGTCTCTCTTAATTTCAGTTAACAGTTTCATACGAGTCTCGAAAGAAAAGCGTTATTGGTTGGCACTGATACGTTTGCGAGCGATGAGCTGGGAATTGCGAATATCTTGATAGGCAGTTCCCGTAATGTTGGGAGCGTTGTAGCCAACGTTCACGCCACCCGTTCGAGCATTCAAGGTGACCCACAGACTGGCCGGGTTGGCCAAAATCTTGTTGGCTGTCTCGTTGTAATCACCCGCCTGGGTATCCTGTGGCCGGTATTCGGTAACAAAAAGATTGATCGCTTCCAGGCACATCGGGTACTGTGGGACTGGAAACTTCTTGGGCAGTTTTTGGGCGTCTTGGGGTCCGTCCCATTCATCATCGTAATCGGTCAAATAACCGATCCGATCCAGACTACCCGATTCCGTAAAGGTGATGGCAATATCTCCCAGATCCTGCGCCATTGAGAACTTGGTGGTCGATGAAGGTTCACTATCCTGTCCACCTGTGAACGGTATATCTTCATCCAGCGGGCCGGAGTATCGTAAATCGATAATGTAGCCATCCGGCAAATCGATCTTGCTGTTTTTAAGCTTACGAGGCTGGCGCTTAATCTCGTAACTACGCTCTTCAGGCGCAACCTCAGGTTTGGGAGGATTCGCCGTCGGATCGGGCAGCTGACCAGGGACCGTATTCGTCAAAGCCAGCCCATCCAGTTTTACAATCACGTCAATTTCGGTACCCCAGTTATTCCATTCGCTTGCGTGCGGCTGACCAATATGCGTGATCAGATAATCTCGACTGGAATTAGAGTTGTAGACCCCGCTATTGGAGGAAAAGGACACGTAATCACCCAGACGAAATTGATTGGGAACCAAGCGATTATGAAAAGTAACCATCTTGAATTCGGTGCTCTGCAAGGAAACGGGCGGATCAGAAACTCGCACACCTCGCCCAAAATCGTCCATTAAATTGGGGACGCCCCGCAATTGGTACAGACGTGTTCCACCATAAAACACGGATGGATTGGCCGCCGGAAAACCTAAATTGGCATTCCGCTCGATTAACAATCCGCCAGCTCCCGAGCTAATCGCCCGGTCACGCGCTTGCGTCAAAGCTGTTCCCACCACTCGAGCCGCTTCGCGAATGTTGCGATCCTTGTTCACCAGTCGAACCTGGGGAACGATCAGGGCAGTCAACAGGCCCATGATGGCAATCACAACTAGCAGTTCGACCAGTGTCAGACCCGTTCGGTTATTTGAAATAGCTGTATTCATAATTTTAGAGGTCCTTCCGCCAATCCATCTTGTCTGACCAGACGTCAAAACGGAGATCTGTTAAGTCGCACGTTTGGGTTAGATCCAGTGGCTCCCATTGCTGAGTGACTGGGTTTTGTTGCGAAAGCCGATATTTAAGAGGGTCGCCCCAGGAATCGACAACCTCCATGTTACCGTCGCCATCACTGTCTCCAATCGCACCATTTCCCAGTGAAGCCAAGGCGCTGTCACCGTCGAATTCGACCATATACAACAGCTGAAAAAGCCGCTCCCCCGGCAGATCAATACCCGAAGTCGCCGTGTCCCACCGCCGGATCAATGCTGTCTTGTATTGCGCGTTGTTCGAAAGGGTACCCGAGACACCGGGGTAATTCGCGTTGAGCCATGTCTTGCAATCGTCGCTAGGAAATTTTCCCAACAAGACTGCGGCCAGCGCTGGATCGGGTATCTCGACATTCAGATAGTCGACCAAAAGCTGACTGCGCAATCGCTGAACCTTGGTGTAATATCCGGCACTACCGGCTGGAACCATGGCCGAGACTCTAAACGGCAGTTTGCGGAATTCCATATCCTCGATATAGATCGACAGGATGTTCTCGATCTG
>JABACA010000082.1 GCA_014237975.1 Mariniblastus sp.
GTCGGGACCTGGTGGCTGGCCAAGTTGATCTTTCGATGATCACGATCGCGGTCGTTTCCACTCTGTTATATGGATTGTTGGCATTGGGGGTCGCCGCCCGGATATTTGGTTCGGATGCCGTATTGTTTGGCGGCTCGACGAGTTGGTCCGATTTTTTCCATCGAGACCAGGAGGTTCGCCTGGTCCCGTCGTTGCCCACGGCCATGTTATTTTTGGCCGTTCTGTTTCCCGGTTTCATTGTGATAGGCGGTTTGGCAACCCGTTTCGATATCAGCATCCAGAACAGGTTGTTGATCAATGCGGGCATCACCTTTCTGCTGTTCGTCGGATTGCCACTCATGTTTTGTGGTTTGTTCCATCTCAGGATCGTGACGTCAATTTTGTTGAATCCGCCCAGGATTATGGCGGTGATTGCCAGCCTGTTGTTGGGCATTTCTGTTTGGATGTTCATCTACGAGATCGAAGTTTACTCGCTTTCGGCCAATCGAATGGAAGTTCTCAAGGAAGTATTCGACTCGATGAAGGTTGAGCTGCAACAGATTCCGCTGGCGGTCAAGCTTTTCTGCCTGGCGCTGGTCCCGGCCGTATGCGAGGAGTTCACTTTTCGCGGCTTTTTGATGAGTACGTTTCGCAAGTGCACGCCTGCCTTTCTGGCGGTGTTTTTTACGGCAGTCCTGTTCGGTTTGTTTCACGTGTTTGTCCGGGACGCATTGATGTTTGAGCGAATGGTACCCAGCACCTTGATGGGAATTTTGCTCGGCTGGGTTTGCATCAGGACGGGTAGTGTCGTACCGGGCATGATTCTTCACACGATTCACAATGGGTTGTTGATATGCATGGCACATTTTGAAAAAGAATTGGTAGAGATTGGTTTTGGCGGATCCGAACAGCAACACGTCCCGGTTTTGTGGTTGTGCCTGGCAATCATCCCCGTCGTTGGTGGAGTTGCGATACTGACGATGAAGTCTGCCAAGTCGAGGTCGCGCTCCGGTGAGGGTAAAAGTCCCGACCGTTCAATCACGGCAAGTTAATGGGACACATCATCCGAATTGGCTGTAAAGTTCTTTGAATGGTTCCATTAATGGGGCATGGTTTTTCTACAAATTCGAATCGCTAACCTGGCAGGCTGACTCATCAATCACGTCTACAAACCGTTGGTCGCCGCATGGCGGTCCGGCCGGATCGCCATCATTCACAACCGTATCCCCACCATCATTTTGTGGGTTCTCGGGGTGGTCCTGATCGTCGGGTATTTCCAATGGCCCTTGATGAAGGAAGGATTGAATTGGATCGGCGACGTCAAATCGCGTTTCGGGTTCTTTTTTAGTTTCCTTTCAACGGCCGTATTTGGAGGATTTCTACCCGCCATCATCCCCGGTCTTATCGGCAGAAGGGAGCCGGAACCCAACGCTCGCAATATTATTTCAGCAACGTTGTTCTGGGGGTGCAAAGGGCTGGAAATCGACTTGTTTTACAGGCTGCAGGCATGGACCTTTGGTGACACCAGTGCTTGGCAAACGATTGTTTGCAAGACAATGGTCGACCAGTTTATATACGTCCCGTTGGTAGGCGTTGTGAACATCGTTTTGTTTTACCTTTGGCGTGACAACCAGTTCTCGGTTCGCAAAACCTGGTTGGCGCTGGGTCAACATTGGTACCCAAAACGGGTCCTTCCCTTATTGATATCAAACTGGGTCGTTTGGATACCTGCGGTGGCCATCATTTATGCGCTGCCGTTGCCGCTTCAATTGCCGATCCAGAATCTGGTGCTCTGCTTCTGGGTGCTGATCTTAGTGGTTTTCACCAGAGTGGAATCGGATGATTCCCAGTCGGCAGTCGTCTTGCCGATGGAATAGCGTTGTTTCCAGGCATTAGAAAATAAAAACTTTACCGTGTTGGTTTAGAATTCAAACAACGCAGTTAGCTTTTCCCAGACCAAGCTGAATTGCCGGGCCCCCATAACCGCTGTCAACAAGACGATCGTGATACCCAGGAAATTACCAATGATGCCATTGGTCATGTTCTTCATCAGGCTGGTTCGATTGACCATCACCAGCAGGAACACCGCAATCACCGGCAACAGCAAGCCGTTGGCCACTTGCGCCACGATGATGGCTTCGGACGGGCTGGAACCAAAGAGAATTGCACAACCCAAACCGACCAAAACCACCAGTGTGGCCACCCATTTCAGAAAGGGACTCGACAGCGAGGCGTCTTTGCCAAAGCAACCCGCCGTGGCAAATCCCGCCGCCAAGGGTGCAGTGATCGAGCTGCTCAAGCCGGCTGCCAAAATACCGATGGCGAAGGCCAGTTCGGACCAATTACCCAGCAGAGGCCGCAGCTGAGTAGCGATATCGCCGACGGTCTTTAATTGGGCGCCGTTTGAAAATGCGATCGCCGCAGTGACCAATAAAGAGGCTGTAATCACACCACCGATGGATACCGATACTACCGTGTCCCATAAGGAGTGGCGAATATGCCGTGTTGCTCCCTCTTTATCGGGCCAGCGAGCCGCGGCGGCGCTGGCGTGCAGAAACAGGTTATAAGGCACTACGGTGGTTCCAATCAAACCGACAACCAACCAAAGTTGACTGATTTGCCCGACGGAGTTTTCTTGTTCGGGTAAGGGAGCCTTGGGTATCAAACCCTTGGCCATTTCCAATAAATTAGGCCCCAGCGCAATGGCGGCAACTAAAAAGAGCAGCCCCATAACGGAAACCAACACCACCAAACAGATTTGCAGGAAAGCAAACCGGCCAATCCAAATCACCACCAATGCCGCCAACGCAATCAAGATCGACCACATGTGGACCGAGCCGAGGAACGGTTGTTGGCCATCTACATTTTGTTCCCCCGTCAGCGACAAAATTTCCAACCCGGTAGCCGCTCCAAGTATATTGCCTGTTTGATAAGCCGCATTACCGAACAAAATACCCGCAAGAACCAACGCCAGCAAAATCCAGCGAACCGCCGGAATACCGATACATGATTTGATCGCTTCGGCCAAACCACTGCCGGTAACTATTCCCAGTCGGGCCGACATTTCCTGGAGCACAATGGCGGCAACGACAGAAAAAAAGACGGCCCAAAGTAAGCCGTAACCAAATTCGGCCCCCGCTTTGCTGGCCGTCATGACGGTTCCCGGTCCAATGAAGGCGGCCGTAACAAAGATGGCGGGCCCGATACCACGGATTTTTTTGGGTTCGCTCACTCAGACACTTTCTCTTAATATTATTTTGCTAGCCAATTTAACTGTTCAAAGACATTTCCGTACCCTATTTAGCGCTGCGACCCGATTCCCGTTCGGAACCCCGATCGCCGGCAGGCATCGCCGGGTAACCGGTAAAACACGAGGCAGGCTGAAGCGATTCGGAAATAAAATGCCCCTGTTTCCCAAGGCCGTGGCATGGGTCGCCAAGTCCACTCTGGCGGGTGGGCAAACCTGCCGTAGTCGTTTTCCCGACCGTTATCCTGAACTACTTCCACTAGGCATCCACGCTTTACCTCCTAAAATGGTAACAGTTTTTTCGCCCTGATTTCAATCCGTCATTCGCGTTCAACATGCAAGCTTTAATGTTTTTCCCCCACAAACCAGCTCAATCCATCTGCCTTGCGATGGCCGTGGCCGCGATGCTGTGTTTGCCCGGGTTGGCTTCGGGTCAGGAATGGGCTCGGAAAATGTTCACCGAATTCAGTCATGATTTTGGGAACGTGGCCAAAGGCTCGTTTGTCGAATATAAATTCCCGATCAAGAATATTTACGAAGAAGACATCCAAATCGAAAGCGCAGTTTCCAGCTGTGGTTGCGCCCAGGTCAGTCTGAGTACCAAAGTTCTGAAGACATGGGAAACGGGCTATGTGATTGCCAAGTTTAATACCCAGGCGTTTTCCGGCTTTCGACAGGCTACCATTACCGTCCGGTTCGCACGACCATTTTTGGGTGAAGTGCAATTGAATGTGAAAGGCAATATTCGTAGCGACGTTACGTTTCAACCCGGCGCAATTAATTTCGGGCAACTACCACTTACCTCGGAAGGCAAATCCAAAAGCGTGCGGATATCAAAATTTGGTAACCCTAATTGGAGAATTGTCGACGTCAAAAGCACCTATCGGCATATCAAGGTCAGGCTGTCATCGCCTAACCCGGTGGGTACCAGTGTCAATTACGACATGACCGTCAGGTTGACCGATACGGTACCCGTCGGTTTCGTCAACGGCGAACTGTTCGTCGTGGCAGAAGAACGGGGTCGCCGGGTGGAAATCCCGCTCAGTTTTTCCGGCAATGTACTGGCTCCACTTCGTATATCTCCCGACGTCCTTATTTTCAATGTTAAGCCGGGCCAAGAGGAAACAAGAAAATTGGTCATTACCGGGGATGAACCGTTCACTATAACCTGCATTAGTAGCTCCGATGAATCGATCGAAATTGTTCACTCGGACCAGGCCAAAAAGGTACACATTGTCGAAGCTCGCTTGAAAGCACCCGAGATAGGCGGCGAAATCAAAGGTGAAATATCGTTTGAAACCGACCTGTCGGGTGGCGCGGTACAAAAAATGGAAACGACCGTCCAGGTTTCCGACGAATAGCCCGCGATACGCCAGGCATTAATCTCAATGGGCTGGGCCAGACCGCCGGCGCCCATTCTGTCCGCGGGCCGAGCCTTAACCAAAACCCTATCGTTTGTCGTCCAGGTTTGCTTTGATCTGGGAATTCGTGATCTTGGGTGAGGGACAACCCATTTCGGGTACCTCTACGTTGGCGGTCCACAGAATCGCGTTCAAAACGATCTTCCGAAAGTTGTCGTCCTGCCAGCTGACGTGGTTATGGCCGCCCGTAAAGCCGAATCCACGACCTCCCCCCGGTCGTTGGTAGGCCCAGGCAACATGTTGCTCCCGCCCCTTGGCCACGGCCTGTCGAACGGTCGGGTTACCGCTGCGTGGACCGTCGGGTCGCAATAGCGTTTCGGCCGGGGGGAGTTCCGAGAGGATGGGGGTGACTCCTTTTAAACCATCTACAAAACGCATGTGATAGTACCACTCGTCGTTCACGCTAAAGGGTTCGACGCCATTGCATATGGGATGTTCGGGGAACTGGTCGAAATGCGGTGTCCAATGAGGGTTCACCGACCAATTGAGATCGCAAAACCCACCCATCCATTCCAGAAATTTTTGGCCCGGTTTACCCTTTTCGGCTTCGGTCGCCCAATGGATCATAACCACGCCGACACCCTGCTTCATCAGTTGGTCAAATTCATCCAGATGCGCGTTTAGTACGTGCCCGCGATGACCCGTGCAAAAAATGACTACGCTGCTGGCATCTTCCAGGCAGGAAACGTCTTTGGGGTAACCGTAATCGGGGACCAACACCGTGTCGACGGGCAAGCCCGATCGGTTCAAACTGTCCGCCAGGATCATGTTGCCGGCGCGGTGTTCGTGCTGCATCGGTCCGTGACTGGGAGAACCCGTAATAAAAACAATCTTGGCCCTGTCCTGGCCCAGTACGAACGACGTGGTAAACAGAACGCTCAAAACAACGATGAAGAAACTCGGTTTCATACCTTACTCACTAACAATTTTCACAAGGTTCCAGTAGGCCCATTCGTTGTGCCAGTTATTGGCGCGGTTTTCGATGACCAATTCGATTGATTGTCCGCCAAAACGCGTAAGATCGACCTCAACATCCAACCATTCATCTTGGCCGACCGTAGTTGGACCGACGATTTGCTCGGTAACCAGTTGGCCATTGGCCAATACCCGCAATTGCCAATCACCGTGAGGGTGATGACTAACCCGCATTTTCAACTTTGTTGTTTTGCGCTTGGGAATATCGACCTTGCGGCTTAACCAACAAGGCGTTTGGCGATCCAGGGGGTGGGTTTGGACGGCGGCCCGATTGCGAAATTCGCGATGTTTTACGACCCCTAATTCGCCCACAGAACTTACTTTGAAACCGCTCGCAACGGTTTGAATAGCCTTGTTTTCCCGGGCTTCGTTGGCTCCCCGTCGTTTCTGCTGTAGCCCCCGATCTCCCGTAATCAATCGTCGAGCGACGAATTGGTTCAACGCCGGAATGGAACCGGATGTTACCAACTGAATCGCTTTGGAGGGGAATTCAGGAACCATCGGCTCCAGGGCGAACCAGTACATGCGGGCAAGATTGTTATCCGTCACATCCTCCGGATGCCCCACCAACCCTTCTAAAATTGGCCAGCGCTGAACGAATGGCATACGCTCAATGGCGGAAGCCAGGTACAGTCGAACCACCGGTGAGGGGTCGTTCCGCGCCAGGGATGCGAATCGCTGACGGACCTGTTCCGAATACACCGGTGGTTGATTCTTGTCCGGTTCTGAATGAGGTTGAAACGCGTTGACTTGGCTACTGTCGCCCAGCAGTTGAATGGCCCAGGCCCGGATGTGTTGATTGGGGTGCCCGAGTAATTCATATAAGTAATCCGGGTCGGTACCCTGGGTGACGTGGAGCGCCCACAGTGCTCGTAATTGTTTTGCAGTGTCGGTTTGTGATTGGAACCGTTCCCGCAATTTTGCATGGACCCGTTTCCGGTTCAGTTTCCCATTGGCGGCGCGGTATTGCAATTGCGTTCTGGCTTGCCGCACATACCAGTCGTTGGAGTGAGTTTGCAAATCGACCAACTCGTCATCCGTTAAATCTCTAAGGTTGGGTCGTTGGATCGGCTTTGCATCGGTGGGTAATATTCGATACACGCGGCCCGAATCCGGAAATTGAATTGAGTTACCACAAACATCCTGATCGTGCCAATCGAGGATATAAACGGCACCTTCCGGGCCTATCTGAACGCTGAAACCGACCCACGCCATGTCGTTGGCCGGCAGGAAGTCGTCGCCGTGTTGCCCAATAAAACTTGAACCATTGGGTACCATGACATCCGTCAGCACGGCATGTTCGTGGATGTTGCACATGAACAACCGGCCGTGGTATTTTTCGGGGAACGCATCTGCCAAGTAGAATCTCGCACCACCATGGGCGGACAAGTGGGTGTGATCGCGAATCGTCTTAATGTCATCGTAAATATACGGGTTGAGATGGGGCCGGCTCTGCTTGTGGTAAACTCCCCCCTGAACCACGTGGAACAAATGCGGAATGACGCAACAGGTAGCGAAACCTTGTCCCTTGTCATCAAAATCAAAACCCCACGGATTGGACAAACCACGAGCAAACACTTCAAACGTTCCGCGGGACGGGTGATAACGCCAAATGCCTCCATCGATGAATTGCCGGTCTTTTTTCTCCTGGCCCGGTTTGCCAACATGCGACGTGGTGAAAACACCGTGGCATCCGTACAGCCATCCGTCGGGGCCCCAGATAAAACTGTTCAACGTTTCATGCCGGTCGTTGATTCCCCAGCCGTCCAATAGCACCCGGGGTGGACCGTCGGGAACATCGTCTCCGTCCGCGTCAGGTATGAAACTGAGGTTGGGCGGCGAACCGACAAAGACACCGCCCATGCCACACGCAATGCCCGATGTGAATGTCAGTTTGTCTGTAAAGGTCTTCTTCTTGTCGAAAACACCATCACCGTCCGTGTCCTCCAGGATCTGGATCCGGCTGATCGGGTCGTCCGTGTGTTCGCGGCGCGTGCGGTAATTGAAATTTTCAACGACCCATATCCGTCCCCGATCATCGAAACAAAACGCAATCGGTTCGGCAATATCCGGTTCCGAGGCAAATACGGAAACGTCGAATCCTGGCGGCACCGACATCTTGTCGACCGCCTGTTGCGGATCCAGAAACGGTGCCTGACTAATTTTGTGTTGTTTGCCCGGCAACTCATTCTTCTGGTGCACGTCATCGAGGCTGACCTGTTCGGACGTCCTGAGGTATTGGACCAGGTCGATGACGTCCTGTTCCTGCATTTGGTCCAACTGACCTTCGGGCATGATCGATTTTTGGGACGTACGTTGGCCCTCTATATTTTCCTTGGCGATAACGACCCTCGGATGATCGGCCGTTCTCAGAACCAGGCGGGTTTCATCTTCTTCGTCCAGAACGCCGTTTATGATTCGACCATCAACCGTTTCAACGACGATGGTTTTATATGCGTCGGCCACATCGAAACTGGGGTCGACGCTGTTAAGCAGGACGTATTCCAGGTTCGCCCGATTGGAACCGGTCAGGTCAGGTCCGACTTTGCCGCCTTGGCCGTAAAGCAGATGACAGGCAGCGCACGTCTTTTCGAAAATGCGACGTCCGCGAGACGCGTTGGCGGACTTCATCGACTCCGGCTTGCAAATTTCCCGATACTTTTGCAACAGGGTTTCACGTTGCTCAGCAATCGGGCGATTGTTTTCGCCAAAAACTTTCACCCAACGTTTTCCCAGTATGTCGTGCAGGGAACGAGAAACTTGGGCAGGTACGTCGTTGCGGACGATTTTTCCCTGTCTGACTGCCTCCAACAGGAATGGTGCATATGTCTTGCGGGAAGCCAGCGTTTCCAATACGGCGCGACGTTGTTGGATGTCGAGTCTGGGATATTGATCGATCAAAATTTCGGGCGCTCGTGAATTCTCCATGATGGCGTAGCCATGAATTGCATCGAGAACCATGCCGGGTTCATTCATCAATGCTTCTAATGAATCGCTGGCTGACTGATTCTGTTGATTTAACAAAAGGTAGAGTGCCGATCGTCGGCGGGCGGGGTCAATGGTTTTGTCGGTAATCATCCCCAAGGCGCCCTGGACTGCCAGTGCGTCACCAAACAGTTGCGACAACTGCAGAGCCCGTTCACGCACGGCGGGATGTGGGCTCGAAGTCAATCGGTCGCCTAGTTGGGGCCAGCCTGCCGGTTCGGGAACATTTCGCTGCCCTTCGAGGCCCTCCAGCATTCCCTGCAACAACGCGGCCCGGACATCGGAATCGTGTGTTTGCTCAATGGCACTCATCAACAACGCCAAAGAATTACCTTGTTCTTGATCGTCGGTACCGTAGCTGGGTGCCACGATGAACAACCACAGGCTGTAGTGTATGACTCGTGCCAGCAAATGCCGCGGTAACTGGTTCATTCAAGCGATTCCGTTAATTAAACAGAAGGTTGTAACGTGAATTCAGGCAAGGCAACTACCTCGCCATTCTTGACGGCAGATTCATGCGCACATAAACCAACGCATGTCCAGTTGGCGCTGGTAACCGCGTTGGGCCATGGATCGCGCCCCTCAAGTAATGCAGTCACAAATTCGTGAACCAAGTGGGGGTGGGATCCACCATGCCCACCTCCCTGGATGAATGAGAGGTGACCGGCGTCGTTGATTTCTGCCGGAAGTGTAAACTTCTGAATCGGTTCCGGCAAAAGATGGGCGTAGTCGGGGATGGTGATTTTCTCAGGGATTTTCGGCTCTGGTTTTTTTGCCGTATGCAGGACATGTGGTTCGTTTTCGACCAATGTCCATTCGAAACTTCTCTTGGTACCGTAAACGTCGAAACTCTCCCGATACTGTCTTGCCACATCATACAAACATCGCCAAATGTGTGCCGATACATCGGAATCCTTGATCTGCATATGACAGGACTCGACGGCAAATGAATTCCCGGATTTTTCGGCGATGTCTTCGCGGACGGTGCCGCTGCCGAAACAGCTGACCCGTGAGGCGAGTCCATCCACCAGGCCGAGGCAGGGACTGACGACATGTGTCGCGTAGTGCATCGGGATCATCTCTTCCCAGTAACTGGGCCAACCGTCCATATCTTGCGGATGAGAAGATGCCAGGTGTTGAATCTTGCCCAGCTCCCCTTTTAGATACATCTCCTTGATAAAAAGAAATTCCCGGCTGTAGACCACTGTTTCGGCCATCATGTATTTAAGGCCCGTTTGTTGCACCTTTTCGACGATCTGTCGACATTCGTCGATGGTGGTGGCCATCGGCACTGTGCACATCACATGTTTACCCGCATCCAACGCCTGCAGAGACATCCAGGCATGGTCGGGGATCGGACTGTTGATATGGACGAAGTCGATTTCGCTGTCGGCCAGCACGTCGGCGAACTGTGTGTAACGCTTGGAGATACCAAATCGATCGCCGGCCTTATTCAATTCCGCTTCATTTCGACGACAGAGGGCCGCCATCTCGACCTGCGGATGCGCTTGGTAGATCGGTATGAACTCGGCGCCAAAACCTAAACCGATCATCGCGCCTCGGGGGATGTCATTCATCCATTCACCTGTTCCTGAGAATTAATTTTTGGCCGCGGCTCGATCGCGGGCAAGTCATGCGATTGCGGTTGCCGTTTGAGAACCCTCAATTGCCTTGCTACGACGTAATGTTCAATGTAACACGAAATGCGCCTAAACGATCCCCTTCGGGCCGCCTGGATGTACTGTTTCCCCCGATCATCCAACGCTGCAGAAATTCAAACTCCCCCCAAGGTGTCCGTATGGCTGCGGGCTCGGACCCGGTAACGGGTGGGCGCCATTCCCATCAGGCGGCGAAAGCTGCGACTGAAATGGGCGTGGTCGTAAAACCCACATTCCTGGGCAATTTTCGTAATTGTTTTGTCCGTTTCGCGGAGCAAGACGGCCCCCTGTTCGAGACGGACCCGGATCAAGTATTGCCGGGGGGAGGTTCCAAACGCGAGGCGGAATTGGCGTTCCAAATGGCTGACGGACAAACCGGCTATTTTTGCCAAACTCTGGGAAGTGATCTCGAACTCGAAATGTTCGTGCAGGTGCGCAACCACATCTGCTAGCGCATTGGGGGTGCCTAGCTGGAGCCTTTGAATTTGTCGTGAGAAACCTGCCAAACCGATCACCAACCCCCGAAGGTCACGGAGTGGGACCTTGGTCGTGGTAACGAGTCGGGGCGACCCCTCTTTTTCGGGGGCGCTTTCGATACGGTTGATCAAGGGTTTCCCTCTTCGCATCACCTGCTGGTCGTCCCGTCGATAATCGTCCGCGCGCGTCTTCGGAAAAAAGTCGTGGTCGGTTTTCCCGATCGCCTCCTGTTCGGATACCACGCCACAATATTCACAGCCGCGGCGGTTTAGCGAGATAAAACGGCATTCCCGGTCTTTGACAAAAAATGAGACATCCGGTTGGTAGTTGAACAACGAGAGAATCTGGTCTCCCGTGTCGAGTCGGTCGTAGAATTTCTTTTGCTGTGTATGAGCCATGCCGTAAAAATACACGAAAATAATTCATTCTTGCAAGGCCCGTAAGCCTTGGGGTGAGTACAATTCCGGTTAATCAGTCAGTGGTGAAGAAGCGCGGGCGACGGTGGGCCGCACCTTTCGGTCGAAAGGGATAGATTCACAATCGAACCGGCAACTGGTAGGCCGTCCAGGATATTGAAACATGTTGCGACCATTACGATTCCATTTTGTTGTTTGTCTCCTTGGTGTGACCGGCGTTCTTCCATGGCTCAGCCAGGCGTCCGCGGAAGAACCGTTGAAATACAACCGGGACATCCGGCCCATTTTGGCGGAAAATTGTTTCGCCTGTCACGGGGCTGACAGCGCTGCGCGGAAGGCGGATTTACGACTGGATCAACACGAGCCCGCGGTTGAGATGGAAGCCATTGTTCCAGGCAAGCCGGAGCAGAGTGAGTTGCTGGCGCGTTTGATGTCCGATGACCACGATCTGCTGATGCCCCCGGCAGAGACGAAAAAGAAACTGACGACCGTTGAGATTGAAACGTTGCGCCGCTGGATTGCCGAGGGCGCAGAATACGAACCCCATTGGTCGTTTATTCGACCCACACGACCGAATCTGCCAAGCGAGTCCAACCCGGATTTTCTGGCGCAGGCCGGTACCTGGTTGAAAAACCCGATTGACCAATTTGTGCTGGAGAAGCTTGGGGCCAATGGCCTACAGCCCGCTCCCCCGGCCGATCCCCGCACGTTATTTCGGCGGCTCTGCTTCGACATCACCGGACTTCCCCCGAAACCGGAGCAGGTAGATGCTTTTGTCGATGATTATGCGGAACGGGGTGATTTGGCTCTCCACGACTGGATCGATCGATTGATGAGCACACCGGCCTGGGGGGAACATCGGGCCCGCTACTGGTTGGACGCCGCTCGTTATGGTGATACACACGGAATGCACTTTGATAATTATCGGGAGATGTGGCCTTACCGCGATTGGGTCATTCGATCCTTTAACGTGAACCAGCCGTTCGACCAATTCACGCTGGAACAACTGGCTGGCGACCTGCTGCCGCAGCCGACCACCGACCAATTGGTGGCTACCGGTTTTCAGAGGTGCAACATCACGACCAATGAAGGCGGCACGATCGATGAAGAAAACCAGGCATTGTACGCCACGGACCGGGTCCAGACGTTTGGCTGGGTTTATCTCGGTTTAACGACCAATTGTGCGCAGTGCCACGACCACAAGTTCGACCCGATTACGGCGCGAGATTATTATTCTCTGGCAGCCTTCTTCCGCAACACGACCCAACCGGCCAAAGATGGTAATGTCAAGGATGGTCGAGGTCCCAGCATGGTGGTACCAGTGGGAGCCGATCGCGACCGCTGGGAAAAACTCCCAGCCGAGATCGGGACGGCGGTCGGCCACCGCGAACAACGAAAAAAAGCTGCCGCCACCCATTTCCAGAAGTGGCTGGCCACAACCGATGCCCAGGCATTGATTGGCGATATCCCGCAACAAGGCTTGGTAGGCCACGCCTTGCTAAACGAAGGCCAGGGACAGTCCGTCGCTGCGTTGGTTCCAGCCGGGGCCAGTTATACGGCGAGCGGTCCAGTCGAGTGGGTGAACGATGGCCAACTCGGTTCGGCCGCCGTGCTGAAGGCGGGCGCAACGTTCGATCTCGGTGCGACGGGCGATTTCGAAAAGAACCAGGCGTTCAGCTACGGGGCCTGGGTTCGGGCGAAGGGCTCGCTCGGTGGGGCCGGTATCATCGGCCGGATGGACGAACAGGCTAATTTTCGGGGTTTTGATCTGTGGCAACAGGGATTGTCACTAGCCGTGCATCTTGTCGACAGTTGGCCCGGTAATGCGATTAAGGTTTCCACGCCGAAAGCGGTCCTTAAACCGGGCAAATGGCAACACGTCCTGGCAACGTATGACGGTTCCGGCAAACCGGGTGGCGTCAAGATCTATGTCGATGGCAAGTCGGTTCCGCTGCGAACCGATACCAACAATTTGAAACCGGATGCCTCGATTCGCACGTCGACACCGATGCGAATTGGCCAGCGAAGCCAGGGTGCCGTTTTTCAAGATGGTTCTGTGCAGGATTTCCGGCTCTACGATCGTGCCTTGTCTCCGGACGAAGTAATGGTCCTGGCCGAAACGGCGGCTGCGATCGCAATGCTGGAGATCCCGGCTGATCAAAGAACGGACGAGCAAACAACTTCGCTGTTCGAGTACTATCTCAATACTGATGATCCCGAGTACCCTTCGCTGGTCCAAGCGGTGAGGGATCTTGAAAACGAAAAGCGGGCGATCGAATCTCGCAGTCCAGTAACCCACATCCAGAAGGAAAAACCGGGATCGGTCGCCATGGCGAATATTCTGATGCGCGGCGAATACGACAAACCGGGAGACCAGGTGACCGCTCTGACTCCCGCGTTCCTGCACCCGCTGCCAGAGGGTGCAGCGCCCAATCGACTGGCGCTGGCCCGCTGGTTGATGGACCCGGCCAATCCTTTGACGGCCCGGGTCACGGTCAATCGCTTTTGGCAGCAAGTTTTTGGCCAGGGATTGGTGGTTACCACAGAAGATTTTGGCGTGATGGGTTCCTTGCCAACTCATCCGCAGCTCCTCGATTGGTTGGCGGTGGAATTCCGCGAAAGCAACTGGGATGTCAAGCATATCTTCAAATTGATGCTGACCAGTTCGACCTATCTGCAATCGGCCGCAACGACGCCGGAAAAAATACGGGCCGATCGGGATAACCAGTGGTTGTCGAGGGGCCCCCGTTTCCGCATGGACGCCGAGATGATTCGCGATAATGCTTTGGCTGCCAGCGGTTTGTTGTCCAACACGATGTACGGCCCGAGCGTCAGGCCGTACCAACCTGGCGATATTTGGAATATCGTGGGATTGCCTGGAGGCGATACTCGCAACTACGTTCAGGACAAAGGTGATAAACTCTACCGGCGGACGCTCTACACGTTCTGGAAACGGATGGCGCCGCCACCCAATCTGGAGGCGTTCAATGCGCCCAGCCGCGAAGTCTGTACGGTCCGCCGGGAACGAACCAATACGCCTTTACAGGCGCTGGTAACACTGAACGATCCCCAATTCGTGGAAGCCGCGCGAAACTTGGCCGCCCAGGCACTTTCCCAAAGTGAATTAGACGACGACCAACGGCTGCAGGTTATCGTAAAACGTGTCTTGGGTCGCGGTGCGACTGAACAAGAGCGACAGATTCTGTTGGCCGACAAAGCGTCCTACCTGGCGCACTACCAGTCCAACGAGGCGGATGCCAAAGCGTTACTGGCGGTGGGAGAGACTCCTCTGGATCCAACATTGGATCCGGCCCAATTGGCCGCCTGGACCATTATCTGTAACCAGGTTCTCAACCTGGATGAAACGCTGACCAAATAGCAACCCGGAAAAAGGTAACACGCGATGAACCCGAATGATCTCAACCAGGTTTTCCAGTCTCGCAGGGAGTTTTTTGCCAGTGGCCGAAACCTGTTGGGTGGCGCCGCTTTGGCCTCGCTATTGGGGAATTCCATCCCACGAGGTGCCCTGGCCGATGAAGGGATGCCGGTCGGTCCCCATTTTCCAGCCAAGGCGAAACGGGTGATCTATCTGCACATGGTCGGAGGCCCCGCGCAGATGGACCTGTTCGACTACAAACCGAAGATGGCGGAGTGGTATGACAAGGAATTGCCCGATTCGATCCGTCAGGGACAACGCCTGACCACGATGACCAGCGGCCAGGCCCGCTTTCCCGTCGCGCCCTCCAGGTACAAATTCAGCCAGGCCGGTGAATGCGGACTGTGGATGAACACGGAGATGCTCCCCAACCTGGCCAAGAAGGCAGACGAAATTTGCTGGATGCGGAGCTTACACACCGAGGCGATCAACCACGAACCTGCCATCACGGCGATGCAAACCGGCAACCAGGTCACCGGTCGGCCCTGCCTCGGATCGTGGGCTTCTTATGGGCTCGGGTCGGATAACGAAAATTTGCCCGCTTTCGTGGTACTCGTGGCCATCCCTAGTAATCGCGACCAGGAACAGGCGATCTCTTCCCGCTTGTGGAGCTCCGGCTACCTCTCCGGCAAACACGCGGGCGTGCGGTTCCGCAGTTCGGGTGACCCGATCCTGTACATCAATAATCCGCCCGGTGTACCGGATGCAATTCGTCGTCGGTCGATCGAGGGCGTTAACCAGCTAAACCAGTTGAACCTGCAAAAATTGTCTGATCCGGAGACCCGCACCCGGATTCAGCAATACGAGATGGCCTTTCGCATGCAGGCCAGCGTGCCGGAGTTGACCGATATCAACCAGGAACCGGCCCATACGTTTGAGCTGTACGGCGAGGATGCCAAAAAGCCGGGTACGTTTGCCAACACGGTGTTGATGGCCCGCCGACTGTCGGAACGGGGTGTTCGTTTTGTCCAGGTTTATCACAACAACTGGGACCACCATGCCAACGTCAAGGTTCGCATGCCGGCTCAGTGCAAGGACGTGGACCAACCTTGTTACGCACTGCTGGAAGATCTGAAACAGAGGGGCCTATTGGAGGATACGCTGGTCATCTGGGGAGGTGAGTTTGGTCGCACCATTTACACGCAAGGTAAATTGGCCAAGGATAATTACGGCCGCGACCACCACCCACGATGTTTCTCGATGTGGATGGCGGGCGGCGGCACCAAGGGAGGTACGGTCTACGGTGAGACGGATGACTTCTCGTATAATATCGTCAAGGATCCGCTGCATATCCGCGATTTTCACGCGACGGTTTTACACCTGCTCGGTTTCGATCACGAACGTTTCAGTTATAAATTCCAGGGTCTTAACCAACGTTTGACCGGTGTTTTGCCGGCCCACGTTGTCAAAGAGTTACTCGCCTAGCACACGCGCCTTGCCATCTATTGAATTTTAGACAAGGCGTGTTGCGCCGCGTCACGGACCGAAACTTCCGAGTGGTCGAGCAATTCCCTCAGGGCGGGAATGGCTGGCGCCGCAGCCGGTCCACACTTGCCGATTAACTCGACTGCCTCGAGGACGTGAGGCGCGGCCGGTTGTTGGGCGACCATGGTAGACAACTCTTTCAGCAGCGGCGTCGGGTCCACGTCATATTTCAATATTGTCCTTAGCACACGTCGCCTGGAGCGTTCATCCTTCGCCAAATATTTTTCGCGAATCACCTGCCAGCCCTCCTCGGCGTGGTCGCAATCAATCTTGACCCGCGCAACGGCGGCATCGATGCGAAACGAACCTCGTTCCAGGGCGGCAAGTTCGGCCAGTGAGGCGACCGCCGGCTGGGCGTGGACCGATTGGCGAACCAACGCCTCAATCGAATATCTGCGGGCCATGCTGGAGCGGAATTTCGGATCGGCGACGATCGATGCTAAAACATCGACTGCGGCAGGCGCCTTGGCCGGGTCGATCTTGATCAGGGCCTCCGCTGCCCGTGCTGCGATGCCCCCTTTCCTTTTGTCGTCACCGATTTCCAGCAAGGATTCCAGGACTCCGTCAATCGGTTTGCTGATCGGCCCTAATTCGCCCGCTGCTTGTACAGCCCGGTTGCGAAAATAGAGGGATTTGGGATCTCCATTGGTCATCGCGCTGGCCAAAATAGGCAAGGTCACGGCCGATTCTTTTTTATCGATTGCCACCAGGGCCAGTGCCGATTGATAACGGACCTCCAAATCCGGGTCAGCGAGCGTTTTTTGCAAGGCGGCTACGGAAGAAATCGCGGCGGGTCCCATCAAGTGAAGAGAGACGGCCGCCCGTGACCGTTTGCCCGATTCTTCATGCCTGAGCATCCGGGTCAGGACCGGGACGCAAGCGGACATCTTGTCTCCCTGGAGACTTGCGATCGATTCGGCACTGCACAGCTGCACATCGGTATTCTGATCGTTCAACGACGGCAACAGGATCCCGGTCACCTCATTTTTGTAATCGGAAAACGTGTACCAACCCAATGCCTTGGCCGCAGCGTTCCTGACGGAGGCCGAGTCGTGTTGCAGGCATCGCTGCAACGCGGGCTG
Source organism: Mariniblastus sp. (assembly GCA_014237975.1). Lineage (GTDB taxonomy): Bacteria > Planctomycetota > Planctomycetia > Pirellulales > Pirellulaceae > Mariniblastus. The sequence continues at coordinate 17,162 of JABACA010000082.1, forward strand.
TGATTGATCAGCCATGTATGCCAGTGCCAACGTCCCATTGGTTGGGTCAACAAACTGATCGCCTTCTAACGCGGTGAGCAATTCGGGAATTGCCTTGGCCGGGACGGGTCTCAACAATCCGGCAGCATCCTGCCAACCGTCCTCTTGCTGGGCCAACGCTTCGATAATCTGCGGTGTTACCTGGGACCGATATTCCGGATCGAGACTGATCAATGCCCTGGCTGCCGAGTAACGGACGGCCAGGCTTTCGTCATTCAAACTGGCGAACAATTGCTTACCGAGTTCGTTTCGTTGCTCTTCGGTCAAAGTAATCATCGGCTCCTTGTGGAGGTAGTTGACGAGATGCCCGATCCCGCCGACTGCTCGGCTACGGGTTTTCTCGTCGCGATCGGAGAGCAATTCGACCATCTGTTTCAGAGCGGTTTCCGGGAATCTATTGGCATACGAAGAATAGATCAGTGGCGTTCCTAATTTCGGACTTGTACGGAGCAACAACTCTTTAACGGCCCGCTTGTTGTCCGGTCCACCAATCGCTCCGATCGCCAACGATACCGAATGAACCAGGTAATCGACATCCGAAGACAGCAGGGAGACCAGGGCCGGTAGTGCCGATCGACCTTGCGGGCCGAACGACCCGATGGCGGTCGCTGCCCCTTTGGCAACCCGCGGATCCTGATCGCTCAGTGTTCGGGTCAATTCCGGCAAAGCGAGTATCCCCGCTGGTCCGACATTGTGCAGGGCAGCCACCGCGCGACGTCGCTGCAAAACATCCTCTGCTTTGAGCGATTGGATCAAGGTGCTCAGTTGTTGGTCGGTCACCACCGACTCGTTGATCGGATTCTGGGGGACTGCGGCCGGGAGATAGGCAGGCAGCCAGAAGGTGGACGCCAAACAGGTTAGTAGGCGCACGGTCGATCGTTTCATGAGGCTCCGTTTCATGGATCCTCTCCTTTTCGTCAAGGTCGCGGCAAGCAACCCTCCTCACCGCTCGTATTTTAACCCTCTACCTCGCTTCGTTTTACCCAATTATTTTTAACATTCAAAAACTGGTCCACCAACCGTCATCGGCACAAAATTTGTCCGGTAAAAACTGTTTTTTGGTGACGGTGTCGATGGGGAAGCCTTAAACCCGTGATCAGCTGTCGATGGACACTTTTTCGAGAAACAAAAAAATTTGTTTTGTGACGGCTCCCCAATTTGGATGATGGGCCAGGGAAAATGTAGGACTTATTGAGAGGATCGAACCTTGAAGGACAGGCAAACGGTCCTGGAATTAATCGGGATGTCCGTATGGCTAATCGGATTTTTCGTTGGGGTGGTACAGTCATGCGGATAAACAATATCAGCGTACGCTTAAACCAACACCGGTTGTCGTGGTATCTCGTCGATGCCCAACAAGACAACTGAGCAGGTTGGCACCACCTATCTCGACGCAATCGACATCGCCGCCGTTGTTTGCGTCTATATCAGGAACGGGGGCAGCGATTGTGGCAAAGGTTGAGCGTTGTGGACAGGCTCGCGTTCCAGGCGCACAATGAAGGAACCAACGTTGCCGGCGGCTGCCGCCTGGTACCTGCCCCTGTCGTTACCCCCGGATGACTGATCATGAGAGTTCTCACTACGCTGTTGTTGCTGTTGTTTGTATTGTCCCTGCCCCTGGTTGCCCAGGATAGGTCCCAACTGAAACAGGCAATTGACGCCGATTACAAAGAACACCTGTGGCCCCTGTTTGACCATTGGCATCGAAACCCGGAACTTTCACTAATGGAGACCGAGACGGCGGCCCGCTTGGCCAAGGAATTGCGTGACGTGGGTTTCAAGGTCCGCGAAGGTGTGGGGGGAACCGGGATCGTTGCCATCATGGAAAACGGACCCGGACCGACGGTCATGATTCGGGCCGACATGGACGGTTTGCCCGTCGAAGAAAAGTCGGGTCTGGCCAACGCATCGAAGGTGAAACAGGAGAGCCCGATCACCGGCCAGATGGTACCCGTCATGCACGCCTGTGGACACGACGTTCACATGACGTCGCTGGTAGGAACGGCGCGGCGGATGGCGGCCTTGAAAGACCAATGGTCGGGGACCTTGATGTTGATTGGCCAACCGGCCGAAGAGCGAGTCATCGGAGCCAAGGCGATGATGGAGGACAACCTGTGGGCCCGGTTCGGTAAACCGGACTACGCACTGGCGTTTCACGTCTGGTGTGGTGGCCAAGCGGGAAAACTGGAGGTCTCCGAAGGCAGCCCCTACGCCGGGGCGGACGCCGTTGATATCGTGGTGCACGGCGTGGGTGCCCACGGAGCTTCGCCGCACCGGGGAAAGGACCCAATCGTACTGGCCTCCCAGATTGTGGTCGCCTTGCAAACATTGGTGGCGCGAGAATTGCCGCCCCGCGATCCGGGTGTCGTGACGGTAGGTTCGTTTCATGCGGGAACCAAGCACAACATCATCTCCGATCAGGCCGTGCTTCAGTTGACCGTTCGCAATACGAGTCCCGAAACGCGAAAGCTGTTACTCGATGGGATCAAACGAATTGCCGAGAACCTCGGTCGGGCCGCCGGTTTGCAAGAGGATCAATTACCCGAGGTGATTTTTTCCGAATCGACACCGCCGACGATGAATGACGGGAAATTGGCCAAGCGTTTCCGACAGGTTTGGACCGAGAACATGGGCGATAGTATCATGATGGAGGAGGCGTTCGTTAAAAAGTACAAGAAAGGGATGGGCGCCGAGGATTTCCCGTTCTTCACGACGGACCCGCCCATTCCAAGCGTCTATTTTTCGGTAGGTGGAACACCGGAAGCCGACATCGAGATTGAAGAAGCAGGCGGGCCCAAAGTTCCCTCTCACCATTCACCGTTCTTCAAGATCTCGCCCGAGCCTTCCATCAAAACGGGTGTCGCGGCGACGGTC
>JABACA010000083.1 GCA_014237975.1 Mariniblastus sp.
GGAGCCTGTTTGGATTGAACAAGAGGTGGTGATCCATCAGAACCGTTTGGTAGAATCAGACATGGAAGGAAAATAGCAAGGCGTGAATCCCAGGATCAAATACTTAGCGAACTCAATGGCGGACTGGTTGGCGCGACCGATGTTTGCCTTGTCACTGCTGTTCCTTGTTTTAGTCGCATCCCTGATCGTGGTTTGGGTTGATATTCCACGGGTGGATTTAATGTCGGGTTCGGTGCCGGTTCCGTCAGAGGCGTTGGATACGAAGTATTTGAGCTTGGAATTGGCCAGCCTTCGGCTGGGAAGCTTCATTGCGACATTGATTTTTATCGTCTGGTCGGTTTTTGTTGCCGAGTTTTTAGTCAAATTTTGTTTGACGAGAAAGCAAGGACAGTCGTTTTGGAAACGCCATGGATACGGCTTGATGATCTGCTTTCTGCCACCACTCCGAATGGCGGCTCCCAGCCATGCCAAGGGTGGTCGGATCTGGCTGCCTGGTTTGGGCTGGCGAATGCCGGGTCGCCGTTTGAGCAAGACGCTTGAAAAGAGTTTCAGCAAGCCGATGTTGTTGATCGCGATGCTGATATTACCCGTCTTGATTGTCGAGTTTGGCATGCAGGGCTTTGTACAGCAGCACTTGTGGTTGCGACTGACTCTGCATGTCAGTACCGGCCTGATCTGGTTGGCGTTTTCCATTGAGTTCATTCTTCGGGTGAGCGCAACCCACAGAAAACCGCAGTACATCAAGAAGAACTGGATTGATTTAGCTATTGTTTTGCTGCCGTTGATCTCGTTCCTTCGATCACTTCGAGTCATTCGGGCAGTCAAATTGGCCAAGTTCGCCAAGGCCCAGCAGTTGGCCAGGATTGGGCGAATCTATCGACTGCGAAGTCTGGCTGTCAAAGTGCTCCGGGCATTGATCCTGTTTGAGTTTTTCCATCGGTTTCTAAGAATCAAGCCAGAAAAAAAATTGGCAGCCATGCGGTCAGAATACCGGGAACGGAAAGCCGACCTGGATGATCTGAAAACGCGAATCGATCAGTTGGCCCTTGAGATACAGACGAGCAAGTCGACGAAAATTCCAGAGGCAAGCCAGGAAGCTTTGGCCGACGGTCGGGAGATTGATCCGGATTGCAAAATGTCCTAGCGGCAGGCAGAATCAGGGCCAGTAAAGAAATGACAGGGCGAACCACTTGCGGAATCTGGAGGGCTTCACGAATTGACCGACTACTCCCAATACCATTCCCCGGTATCTGACCTGTTTGCCAATCCCACATCCGACGAACAATGGGACGCACTGCGCCTGTCAGATGAACAAGTTGAATTCTTTCACGAAAATGGTTACCTGGCTGGCGTGCGCCTGCTGAGTGATGGGCAAATTGAATGTTTGCGCAACGAGCTCAGTGAATTTTTTGATGACAGCCACGACGGTCAGGAATTGTGGTACGAGTATCACCGAAATGAATCGTCGGATGCAGACCAGGTGTTGTTCCATGCCTTGGGCGCGTGGCGATTGCGTCCGGGTTTCCACGATATTTTGTGGAACGCACCATTCCTGATGGCGGCCAGCCAGTTGCTCAATGGTGCCGTACGGTTTTGGCATGACCAGTTGTTTTGCAAGCCAGCCTATCATGGAGGGGTCGTTGCCTGGCATCAGGACTATTCCTACTGGACGCGTACAACGCCGATGGAGCATTTGACCTGTTGGATAGGTCTGGACGATAGCAGTGTTGAGAACGGCTGTTTGAATTATGTTCCCGGCAGTCACCGTTGGCAGTTGTTGCCAAGGACTGAATTGGCTGGTGCCATGGATGGACTGGAAGTAATGTTGACCGATGAACAAATGGCTGAATTTTCTGGTCCGGTTGCAATCGAGTTGTCGGCCGGTGAATGTTCCTTCCACCACCCTTTGATGGTCCATGGATCCCATGCGAACAAGACCCCTTTTCCACGTCGCGCGGTGGTGTTGAACGTCTGTCGTGACGGGGTCTGCTCGGCAACGGATGAAGAATTGTTGGGCGGAGTGCCACCCGTTGAAAAAGGAAAAAAACTGGACGGCCAGTTTTTTCCCTTGCTGTACCAACCCCGCCGATAACAGCCTCGCTTTTTCTCGTTTGATATCTGTATTTGGTTTTTAATCGTCTTGGAGTCTGGCATACTGGGCTATACTGACCCATCCCTACCTGAGAGCCTCGATGTCAAACGAATTTATCAAGCTTTCCTGCCCCCAATGTGACAAACGTCTCAAATTGTCTGCGCAAAAAAAGCGCCGCAAGATTGTTTGTCCAAGATGTGGACATGTCTTTGCCCTGGAGGGTGAATTGGAAAAGGCTGCCTCGGCCCGGGATGAAAATGATTCCAACGAGTTCCTGAACCCGGCAGAGGTCGCCTCGATGCAGGTTAAGCCGGAGGACATGAACCATGATGAGCCGGCAATCTCAGACGCCGGAATGTCACGATTCTCTGGCAGCCGACAGCGGGATGCGGTTGGCGAGGAAACGGTTGATACGGCGATGTGTGTCAACGAAGCTGCGAGCGGCGAAATTCAAGAAAAAGCCCAGCATTGGATGGAACAGCAGAAACGGGCAGCCGAATTGTCACAGAAAAGGTATCGCCGTTTTGGTTATTGCCTGATTCTCCTGGCATTGGCGGCCATCGTGGTTCAGTTCCTCGGGTATCGGTTTCCGTTTCTGGATGGAGTCGTATTTAGGATCGCCGGTGGATTCGGTGTTTTCTATTTCATACTGCTGGGAATCCTGGGCACGTATCTGGTTGCTTACCCACTACGGAATTCTATTCCCAAGGCCAACTGGTTCGCTTTGTTGGCGTCCCTGTTACTGGTTTCCGCCGGCATTGCCAGCTTCGTAACGGCTCGCTGGGCCGATGAGAAACACCGTGAGGAAATGGCGGCAAACAAGGCGAACGCTCCCCAACCCATCCCCGATCATCGATCGTCGGTAGTGATTCACAGGAATCAGCCTGGCGGTCAGATGATTAAAAAAGAAAAGATAAAGGTAATCAAACCCAACGCTCGGAAAAACGTGGCGGGCCGTGGATTCGATGCGATCGGGAATCCAACTCCCTCGGTTTTGGTTCCTCTGGAACCGATCCAATCGGACGGCAAGAATCCTGATGAGGCATTTCGCCCTCAAGACCAAAAGACCAATTTTTCGGTCGACCAGATTGTCAAAGAAACCAATGAAAGTCCTTTTGAGTCAATGAATGCGGCCGAGTTTGGATTGTCTGCCGATCTGGGTGCGTCCAACGGAGGCGGGGATTTTGATACTCCCCGGCCGGATACGGTGCGGGATCTTTTGAGTTATCCCGCCAAACGGGATGCCATGTTGCAACGGAAATCCGGGCTGCGGCCTGTTCGAATGATCGGAGGAAAAATCAAGGATGCTTCCCGATTTGATACATTCAAGATGACGAAAATTGCCGGTAAAGAAACCAAGTTTGGTCTTGTCTATTTCGGACAACAACCATGCAGGGGTCTGGATGCGCTGAAGACGTCAACCGCCAGCGAGGCTCCGTTTAAACTGGTCTTGCCAATTCATGGCCAGCCGGAATTCTCTAATTCACTTTGCCACAGGAAGGGCTTTTTCCTGGCCGGAATTAAGGTCAACTTGCAGGACCAGGAGGTGGTCGGGATCCAGGCCATTCTGGCACCCGGTCAAGGCGCTCAATTGGATATGGAAAAAACGGTTGAGAGTGACTGGTTCGGCCAGCAGACGGCAGCCGAACAGTTTCGCGTCGATGCCCCTTTGGGCAACGCCGTCTATGGCATTGTCGTTTACGAAGAGAAGCTCAAGATTACCGGGATTGGGTTAGTTCAGAAAAAATAGGATGTGCCTGTTTTTTGATGTTGTTTTACTTGGGCGAGTTTAACTGCGCCACAGGCACGCTTGTTATTTCTTTTTTGACAGTGACAATGAAAGAGATGCGACAGGGAAGTGGTCGCCTGAGAAAATCCCACTGTTCTTGATGTTTTTGAATTGCATACCCTGGTTCCCGTAGAATTGCAGACGACTCCCTACACGATTCATATTGAAGTCGGTGTCCTGGGGGAGTTGTCCCGACATCTTCCCGGCTTTACCCATGCGGTGGTCATTTCCGATAGCCAGGTCGCCGAACTTTACCAGGCTTCGGTTTGCCAGCAACTGGAACAAACGGCGGGCCGTATCGACTCGATTGTGGTACCGCCGGGTGAGGCGTCCAAGTCCATCGAACAAGCTGAATCGCTATGGGACCAATTGGTTGAACTCGGTACCAACCGCACATCGGTCGTGGTGGCACTGGGTGGCGGCGTGATCGGGGATCTTGCCGGTTTTGTAGCGGCCACCTTTGCCCGCGGAATTCCGCTTGTCCAGATTCCAACTAGTTTGCTGGCCCAAGTCGACAGTAGCGTGGGCGGTAAAGTCGGAATTAATTTAACAACGGCAAAGAACATGGTGGGTGCTTTTTGGCAGCCCAGTCATGTGATCATTGACCCCTCCGTGCTGGAAACCCTGGATGAGAGAAACTACACCGCCGGTTTGGCAGAAGTTGTAAAATACGGTGTGATCATGGACGCGCCCTTTTTGGAATTGCTTGAAAATCGGATGTCCCGAATTCATTCGCGCGATCCCGATTTTTTGAGCGAAATGATTGCCCGTTGTTGTCAGCTAAAGGCTCAGGTGGTTGTCGAGGATGAGCGGGAAACGTCTGGCAGGCGAGCGATTCTGAATTACGGCCATACGTTTGGGCATGCGATTGAAACTGTGTATGGGTATGGCAAATATCTTCATGGCGAAGCGATCAGTATCGGGATGCAGATGGCGGTCCAGTTGGCTGCTGATTTGGATCTTTTGCAGGATGACCTGAAACTGCGGCAAGTCCAATTGTTGGAGGATTTGAATTTACCTGTAAGGTTGCCCGATGATCGTCGTCCAGAGTTATTGGAAGCGATGAAGAAGGACAAGAAAGTGGATGCCGGGCAGCGGCGGCTGATTTTGCCAAAATGTGCCGGTACGGTTGAGCCAATGATGGCACCGGAGGATGAAAAAATAATGTCCTGCATGACGCCATCCGTTGGATCAGGTTGATTTCTTAAGTTCGGTTTTTCGGGAAACGCGTGCAGGCTGTTATTGGAAATTGGGCCCGGGGTTGTGGTGAGCCAGGAAAATGCCAACTCGAATAATCAATTGGAACGAGAAGCGATTCTGCGTTTAAGCTTGGTCCATGGAGTAGGCCCGCGCCTGTTTGGAGAGTTGCTTGCCTGCCTGGGTACCGCGGAGGGTGTTTTGGGGGCTTCCAGCAGCCAGTTGAAATCGGTTCCCGGCGTTGGCAGCAAATTGGCTGAGGAAATCAGCAAGGCCAACCAGATCGATCTCGACACGATTTATCAGGATTGTCAAAAACACTCGATTGAGATTCTCGATAGCCGGTCAGATCGATATCCCAAACTGTTAAAACAGATTTATGACCCCCCCAACATTCTCTATCAACATGGCGAGACTCTCCCCCAGGATGAAATCGCGATTGCCGTTGTCGGGACGCGACATGCATCCCATTATGGCAAATTAACCGCTGAAAGACTGGCACGGGGTTTGGCCATGTCGGCCATCACTGTGGTTTCCGGGTTGGCCCGGGGGATCGATGTCACGGCACACCGCGCTGCCCTCGATGCGGGCGGCCGTACGTTGGCCGTACTGGGCAGTGGCCTGCTGGATGTTTACCCTCGCGAACATACCGAATTGTGCTTGGAAGTTCGCAAGTCGGGTGCCGTTTTGTCGGAATTGCCACCCCGCAGTCCGCCCCGAAGCGGTACTTTTCCCCAGAGAAACCGGATCATTTCAGGAATGTCATTAGGCGTGGTCGTGGTGGAAGCGGCCGAACGTAGTGGCGCTTTGATTTCCGCACGGATGGCGATGGAACAGGGCCGAGAAGTGTTTGCTGTCCCGGGTCGGGTTGATAGCCGAATGTCGCACGGTTGCCACCAACTCATTCGGGATGGTGCCAAACTGGTGGAAACCGTAGATGACATTCTAGAAGAGCTGGGCCCGCTGTCTGTGCCCACGGTCAATGCGGATGGAATGGAATTACGCCATCCGGCAGAATTAAAACTTACCAGCCAGGAACAGATGATCCTGCAATCCATTGGCGAGGAAACTACACAACTCGACGCGGTGGTCGCGCAAACAGGTTTGCCGGTGGCCCGTGTGTTGTCAACGATTAGTGTGTTGGAAATTCGGCGACTGATCCGACGTGTCAGTGGTACGTCGTTTATCAGGCTCTGAAAAAGCGGAGAAGTTATCTCTTTTCAGCTTCCAATTCTGCAGCTGTTTGGCCACCGTGTTTGCGGAGCAAGTCGACGATTTCGCTGGTTATCATCGCCCTGTCCAACGCCGTTTCGGCGAGGAATCCAGAGGATGTCCTCGCATTTATATCCGCACCTTTTTTAATGAGGAGCTCAACCATTTCCTGATTGTCTAAATGAACTGCTAAATGCAAAGGGGTCTCTCCCGAATCGTACTTCTCATTCACATTGGCACCTTGGTCGATTAACAGTTCGACGATTTCCTTGTGACTGTTAAAAACCGCCTGATTTAAAACCGTTTCCCCTCCTGCATTTTTAGCATCCACATTTGCCCCATTGGCCAAAAGCTGTTTGACAACTTTGCTGTCTCCTTTGGCAACCGCATCATGTAGCTGCTTGCTTGTTTCCGGCTTTGCCGACTGAGTTTCGGAATTCGGCTCAACCGGTTTAGCGTCGGGCACTGGAGCTGACTGCTGTGGCCCATCACACCCCACAAGGAGCAAGGCTGCGATTGTTGTAATCAGGAGATGCTTCATGACGGAATTTTCGATCGGTATGGCAGACTCATTCATCCGTTGATTGGACAAAGGAATCGATGGCTTCGGATTGCTCGTCCCGAATGTCAAATAAACCATCTAAATTCGTAAAGCTGAAAAGGTCGCGAACTTCGGGCCGCAGGTTACTGAGCTTCATCTCTCCTCCACCGGCACGCATCCGTTTTTCCAACACGATCAACTTATTGATCGCGGCACTCGAAAAGAAACGGACGTCCTCGAAATTAATCAACAAGTTGCGGGGATCTTCGTCGCCGGCAAGTGACATCAGTTCTTCACCCAGTTTTTCAATCCGGCTGGGATCCATAACTTTTTCGTCCTTGAAACGGACAACAGAAATTTCGTGAACGTCTTCCAGTTCAATACAATCAAACGGCATTTTTTTCGCCAGTCCAGGTTTGGTGAATTTGATTTAACAGGAAAGCTGTCCAATTTTGGACCAACACAAACGCACTTGGAAATCAATCCGGTCACTTCCCAACGAAGTTCATGATAAACGGTAAAGGTGAGATTTCAAAACGGAGTTCTGATTTGCCCGATGAAACAGGAAGCTGGATTGGAAACCATCGCGAATTCGGTCTCATTTCCACAGTTTTCATCAGTTATTGGGACGGTTTTGACTTCTGCAATAAAACAGCCCGAGTCCCGGTGCGGCCGACTGTCGGCACGGTTGTTTGCGCCAGTACGCCTGTCCCCCCCGCAACCGGGATCCACCATCAACGGCCCTCAATGTTTCGAGGTTGGGGCAACTATCTGGAATCCTCGAATGGCCGGGTTTTTCAGCAGGTGTGGACGGCCTTGGAATCCCATGGTTTACCTCTCGTGTAAACAGCTGGGCAGTGCAGTGCCCCGGAAATTGTCGATGCGCAGCAAACGACCGACCAGTTGCCGTTTGCTTGCGCGTCGAACAAGTGAGCTGTTGGAGGAAAACGATATCGAATCAATGACTAGCGGGGACGCATTACCCGTCAGATCGTTTTCAAGTATCGCGGCCGAGAGCCGCACCATGCAGGAACACTACTGCGCCGAGGAAGATCAATGGCCAACAGATCCATGAGGGTGGCGTGAACTGTTTCAACGATCCGTTCGAATCGGCTGCGTTAGTAGCCATGTTATCATTGGAAAATGACGCCTGAGAAGTGGGTACTTGTTGTGAGTTGTTTTGGTTGTTGTTTCCAAAACCAAAGGTGGACGCAAAACCGGAACTTTCTTTTTGGGCGACAGGCGCCTCCTCGGCAAATAGAGGACCACTGAAACGTTCGTTCCAGAAGCCGGTAAATTTCGGCGTCATTACGTAAGTATCAACAAGATTTAGTTGTATGCCGAGCAGTACCAGTAAGATACCGTTGGTCATGATTGAAGAACGACTCATCAGATCGCCTGTTTGGATTAAAGTCAAATGAATGGACTTCGCAGGGCGTTTGTGAGGCAAGAACTCCTTTTCTCGTTACAAATGCGCTACAGCTCTTTACGTCTTGTATCGTGTCTGGGTGTGATCTGACTTCAACAACGAGGATGGTCCACCCATTATGTCGAGTCACGGGTTTTGGAGGATCTTGACAGATTTGTCGATCACAACGAAAAGTCGTTCAAAAAGAGTTGTCTCTGCACATGGGTGTCAGTTTTAACGCTGCCTGGTGTATCGTGTGTGACTGAAGTTCGATTTTTCCGGTAACCGTAAGTTGATCTGTTTTAACTGGCAGAATTGGGCGGGGAATTGTTTCATTGTGGGTTATTGGAATCGCAGTTTTTGCCAATTTCATGTAGTTTACACGGTGGCCATTGGTGAGAGATGGCGCGACTCAAAGCTTGTTGAATCGATTTGCGTACCTATTGCTAGGAGGACTTGGCATTGCCCGCTGTTGCATATACCACCTGGAAGTTGCCGCAGAAATTGGCACGAGTCGGTTTTTTGCTGTTGTTCAAGCTGCTTTACCGGATTCGTATACGAGGCCTAGAAAATATCCCGGACCAAGGCGGCGCTGTACTCGTATTCAACCATACCAGCTGGCTGGACGGTGCGATTATTTTGACATTAATTCCACGACGGTTGAGACCGATCGCTTGGAGCGGCAACTTTATCCATTGGCCACTCCTCATGTGGGCCAAGTTCTGCGGTCTCATCCTCATGACGACTGGGCCAAAATCGATTCGTGCCGGGCTTGTTGAGGCCAAGAAAACAATTGAACAGGGAGGGATGATTGGGATTTTCCCGGAGGGCGGCATTACTCGTTCAGGCCAGATCCGTTCGTTTCGACCCGGTGTCATGAAAATCATCGACGGAGTCGATGTTCCGGTCATTCCCTGCTACATCGATGAAGTGTGGGGTAGCATTTTCAGTTACTTCGGCGGCAAGGCCGTTTTCAAGTTTCCGAATTCGATTCGCCGCCCGATCTCCATGACGATTGGGAAGCCAATTCAAAACCCCAAGTCCGTGTTTGAAATCCGACAAGCCGTCCAGGAATTAAGCGCCGAATCGGTAGAGCATCGCATCGGGAAGTTCAAAACTCCGGCCCACCGTCTGATCAAGCAATGCAAGAAACGAAAATTTTCCGAGAAAATAAGCGATTCGACGGGTCAGTCCGTTAGCGGTGGCGCGTTGTTAATGAGGACGCTCATTGCTCGGCGATTGCTCAGGAAACATGTTTTATCCCACGATGAATCAACCGTGGGAGTGTTGTTGCCTCCCTCCAATGGCGGTGTCATCATCAACGCCGCACTGACTCTTGATAGGCGGGTCGTGGTCAATCTGAATTATTCGCTAACCAACGACTTGATCAACTTTTGTATTCGCGAAGCGGGGATCAAACACGTTCTCACCACGCAGAAAGTCCTGGACAAGTTTCACTTTGAGTTTGATTGCGACGTTGTTTTGTTGGAAGAGATGCGGGAAAAAGTAGGCTGGCTTGACAAGCTGACGACCCTGGCTCAATCCTATCTTTTTCCGGCTTCAGTGCTAAATCGGATATTGGGTCTGGGCCGGATCAACCGCCATGACCTGATGACCATCGTCTTCACGTCTGGCTCCACGGGAACGCCTAAAGGGGTGATGCTGAGTCACGAGAACATTGGTACCAATATGGACGGCATTGAGCGTTGTGCGTCGTTTCGTCCCACGGATGCCATGATTGGAATCTTGCCATTTTTTCACTCGTTTGGTTATACGGCAACGTTATGGGCTGCCGTCGGCTGCAATTTGCGAGGAATTTACCACTTCAGCCCGCTTGATGCGCGGCAGGTAGGAAAGTTGGTAGAGCGTTTCAAGGGGACCATCCTGGTTGCGACGCCGACGTTTTTGCGATCTTACCTGCGGCGATGCACCACGGAACAGTTTGAATCACTGGATGTCGTCGTAGCAGGGGCTGAGAGGCTCCCGATGGAGCTTGTTCAACAGTTTGGCGAGAAGTTTGGTGTTCGCCCTGTTGAGGGCTACGGTGCGACCGAATTGTCACCGATTGTCTCGGTCAACATACCGGACTCTCGTATCACCGATACGTTCCAAACGGATCAAAAAGAGGGAACCGTGGGGCGGCCCATCCCGAATTGCACCGCCAAAGTCGTCGACCTGAATACGGGCGAAAAACTTGGTCCCGATCAGGCTGGGATGCTTTGGGTTTCCGGTCCTAATGTGATGCGAGGTTACCTGGGTCGGCAGGATTTGACGGACGAAGTTGTTGTTGACGGTTGGTATAAAACGGGCGATGTCGCGTTAATTGACAATGACGGATTCATAAAAATCACGGGGCGTATCAGCCGTTTTTCAAAAATTGGCGGTGAAATGGTGCCGCACTTGAAAATCGAAGAAATATTGACCAAGCATTGTGATCCTACGCCCGATGATGCATCGGATGATGATCAACCCAATATTGCCGTCACCGCAATTCCAGATGAAAAGAAGGGCGAACGTCTGATCGTATTGCATACTCGTATTCCCAAAACGCCTGACCAATTGCGGGAAATTTTGAGTGAAGAAGGGTTGCCAAACATTTATATTCCTTCGTCCGATAGTTTTCACCAGGTCGATGCGCTGCCTATGTTGGGCAGCGGCAAACTGGATTTGAAAAAATTGAAGGTCATGGCAGAGGAAGTCTATGCAGATTCCTGATAAAGCAATAAAAGTTTTATCACGTTGCACAGGTCAACATCGTTTGAGCCAGATTGCGCGAATCTAATGTTCGCAGCAGCGTGTACGACGAGGTGAGTCGAGGATTGATTTCGACCACCAGGTCATTTCCCGGCTTGTTGCCCAGGATCATGTCAATTCCCAAATAGCCGCAGGTTGGAGGAAGGGATTTGCCAACACGAACTGCCAGTTGACTGGCCCGGCTCAGCTGGTCATCGGAAAGGTCTGCCTGATTTCCTGCATAGGTGCCAATGGGCCAACCCCGAAATACCTGGCGAGTTGACTTCAGCAACTCGTAACCGGCTGGTCCGCAAATCAGGCTCGTGCTCGTGGGCGTACCTTCGGCCCATGTTTCCAAACGCATCGGTCGTGATACTTTTTCACTTTGCTCGCCAACAAGCTCGGCGAGGGCAGCCATATCTTTGACATAAAACGTGGCTTCTCCGCCGGCACCGCAGTTAGGTTTGAGGACGCCCGGTAACAGGGCCGGGATGACCTGGGCATAACGATCCAGCAGGTTGCCGTCAGGCTCGATCAAAATGCCTTGGGTGGTCGGGATGGAATTTTCAACCAGGAACCTGCAGGTCTTTGACTTGTCCGAGCAAAGCTCGACAACGGCCGGCTGGGGGGACAGGAATTTATGTTGGAATTCGCAAAGCCATTGACAACAGCGTACAAGCTTGCCGTCTGTCTCTGGAGCGACGAGTAGGATGAAATCCACTTCCGGGGCAATTTTCAGCAGCTCCCGATGAAGCGACGTCTTTTTGGCGATTGGTACAGAGAGTGTTTGAGGTTGAGGCGTATACGCGATCCGCGAATCAAGCGTGATGATCACGTTGATTCCCAACGCTGAAAAATCTTGCTCGAGTGCCCGCAGCATTTGACTGCCTTGAGCTTGCATTCCGCCTACCTGGCCGGCAGTGGTTCCGTCCAGCCACTGGCCTCCCCCCAACAACCACTCGAATATCAAAATCTTCATTTAGGGAACAATGAGAATGTAGACCGGAAGAACGGGGACCTGGCGTTTTCTACTTCACCATATACGCCAACTTGTAAACGGAAAAACTACTGGTTCCCAAAAAAAGTTCGTCTTGGCGTCTGATAATCCAACTGATGTTTGTCATCATCGAGTCAGGTAGCCATGCACAAACTACTTTGGTAACGGGGGTTTTGCTTTACATCTGATCATGCTCGTTTACAATTTTGGGTTGGTCAATCGCTGGAAACGTTTTTTTCCTGCCGGCCGGATGTTTACTTGAACCGTACAAGGTGTTCCTTCGTGGCTACATTACTCACTCGAACGCATGAAGATATCCTGATTGCCTATTTTCAAGATGCGAGAATTATCGATGAAACCAGAATTCAAAGTCTTGGCGAAGAACTTTCTGAACTTGTAACGGATCCTCGTTACGAGAAGATCATCCTGAATTTCCAGAATGTCAGCTTTATGTCTTCTTCGATGATTGGCAAATTGATACTGTTTGGCAAGAAATGCAAGGCGGCCGATATTGGACTCCGTTTTTGCAACATCAATGAGAACGTCGAGCAGGTTTTCGAGGTGATGAATCTGGGAAAGGTATTTGAGGTGAGCAAGTACGAAGACAATGCAATTGATTCGTTTGCAAAAGGAGGTTGGTTCAATTAGCGGGACAGTTTGGCAGCTTTGCTATGTACCCTCAGGACGTCCTTTTTGGTTTGTCGTGGGAACTCGGTGGCCCTAACCTGGCCACGCCCATGGTGGTTCCCATACCCAAGCCAATTAACAGGATGGACCAGCCCACTTGTCCTGCTCGGGGGGTAAAGTACTTGACAGGCCAGTCTTCTTGGTCGATCCGGCTGGATACCATGTCGTCGTGCGTAACAAGTTGTCCCTTGACGGTGTCTCCCGGTTTGGGTGCGACGCCTGTTTGAAAAGGGTAAATTCCAGCGACAGATCCAATTAACAGTCCTAGCAACAAGCCAAGCGTCGGTTTTTGATAATGTTTCAACAACCATTGCAGCAGATTTCCAATGATGATGACTCCAGCCAGCAGACCGATTCCAACAGGAAGAAGTACCGCCAGCGCGGGCTCCATTGCGGCCGCCATATCCCTTGCCTTGATCGCTTCCTTGAATTGGTCGATGGCCGAAAGGATCGGCACGTATTGGCCCATCAGCAACAGAATGTAGCCACCGGACAAACCTGGCAGGATCATGGCACTGGCTCCGGCCAGGCCGGCTAGAAACAGCATTGAAGTATTGGATCCGCCGGAGCCGACCACATTGTTGGTTTGCAAAATTGCCAAGATTACCATTGCCGAGAACGACAACACCGCTGCCACCGCCAATGAGGTTGTGGCAGGTTTGGCGATCTTCCAGACGACGGGTATCCCACCCAACGTTAGTCCAATAAACAGGCTGTACATGACCCAGCGGTGATTGACGACCAGGTCTTTAAGTAAGCCGGCGCCAACCAGAATACTCAGGCCGCCTGCCATGGCAACGCATCCGAGTATCAGCAATGAACGAAAACGAAATCGGAAGCGGGTTATCTCTGCAATGGCCGAAATGAACCTGGGATAGATGCCGGCTGCTAACAACATGGTGCCACCACTGATGCCCGGCACGAGATTCGCCAAACCCATCAGAAAACCGCCATACAGCGATCTGCTGACAAGAACAACGTTGACCTCGTCCAAACCTGGCAAATCAGGTTTTTCGACAGGTTCAGAATCGTTCGATTCCGATTTGGCTTGTTTGTTCATCGGGTGGTTGCCTAGGGGGCTGGCAGATGTTCAGGCAACGGAACTCCATCCAACGGTTGCCTGACAAAAAAACGAACGAATCCTAATGTTCCCAAGCAGTTGTCCTTTCGTCGAGAGACATTCGCAGATAATCGAAAGTTCCAGAAGTTATATCAAGTCGAAAATTTCGACAATTCAAAATTGCCTAAGGGAAACGCACCTATTTGGTCAAAATTTCCAGATTGAACTTGGTGCTCTACGAAAGGGACAGAGCCCCAACCCTTTGCCGATGTTCGATTCCTGTTAAATTGACTCGACTTGGAAAAAACGGCAATCGAGGCCCAACGAATGATGCCCGTTATTGAAAAACGACTTTCGTTGTCTGCTCCTGGGAAAATTAACCTTTATTTCGAGTTGTTGGGTCAACGGGAGGATGGTTTTCACGAAATTGAGACCATTATGTCGGCGGTTTCGATCTGTGATCGCCTGGAATTTCGAGTGACCCAAGACAGCGACATTTGTCTGGAATTAAGTGGAAAAACGCCGGGAATTCCCACCGATGAGCGGAACCTGATCGTGTCCGCACTGAACCTGGTGCGTCAAACGGCGGCCGACGAGGGGGTTCACGGGTTACCAGGCCTCAAGATCAGGCTTGCCAAAAATATCCCGATGGCGGCCGGCATGGGTGGCGCTTCCAGTAATGCGGCTTCAGCGATAATTGCAGCTAATGAGTTGTGGGCTTTAAAGTGGCCTTTTGAGAAACAAACGGCGATTGCTTCCATGATTGGCAGCGATGTGCCATTTTTTCTCGGCAGTCAGCTTGCCGTTTGCACTGGCCGAGGAGAGAAAATCCAGCCAATCGCGAGTCATTTTTGCCTTCCCGTTGTCATTGCCAAACCTCCCATTGGACTTTCTACGGCGGACGTGTACTCCAGAAGCCGGGTTCCCAGCTCGCCAAATAGCAGCGGACCCTTAATGGAGGCAATTAATTCCGGACAGAAGACAAGGATAGGACGTCTACTTTTTAACCGTTTACAGCCTTTTGCCGCTGAAATCACCGATTGGATAGACCGGTTGCAGTATGAGTTTTCCCGTACGAATTGCATTGGTCAGCAAATGACAGGGTCGGGTTCCTGCTATTTCGGGATCTACCAGAATCGAAAAGTGGCAAGAAAGGCGGCAGGATGCTTGTCAAACCGGTTGCGAGACGTAACCATTCACTTAGGTCACACTCTCAATTGTGGGGGACATCAGGATTCTGATCGCAATTGAGCTGAAGGAGCAAGCTGTGCGAATTACAGAAGTTAGGATCAAGTTAACAGAGAACTCTGAAGATCGACTTCGGGGTTTCTGTAGTATTACGTTTGACGACTGCTTTGTCGTAAGAGACCTCAAGATCATTGAAGGAAACAATGGTCCGTTTGTTGCGATGCCGAGTCGCAAATTATCGTCGCATTGTGGTAAGTGCGGAACGAAGAATCATTTGCGTGCGCGGTTTTGTAATCAGTGTGGTGGCCGTCAAAAAATTGAGACCATTCCGCATGACAATACGGGTCGAGCCCGTTTATATGCCGATATCGCGCATCCGGTTAACGCGCCCTGCCGCGAGATGATTCAGAATCGTGTGATCGAAGAGTTTCGCAAAGAACTGGAACTTTCGAGGCAGCCCGGCTACGTTTCCCGCTATGACGAAGATTACGCCTCCGATTGGGGGCCAGAGGACGTGGAAACGGTAAGTAGGGCCGAGTCCGCCGCGCCGCGGAGGGCCGATTTGCCCCATGTTGGTGGTACCACGTCCGGACCTCACAAAGCGCCTGGTGAATCATCCGAGGCGGTAAAAAAGGAACGAGCGGACGGTTTTGGCGACGGAATTCAATGAATCGTTCGTGAAGTGCCGCCCGTTTTTCCCTGTTTGTTTGACCTGAAAATTCGCACTTGATCGGAAAAACCGGCAGAACTTGGAAATTCTGCGGGATACGGGTGCCCGGATTCGACAATGATCGTAGGCGGTTGGTAAATATTGACCCTTTTTAATTGCTCCAACTATACTTAACTACTGGAAATTTGCTGGAAATCATAAGGCAAATCGAACATTCCAGTGTCTGGGCGGCGCGAGCGGCCTCAGCCGATTGAATTTATTCTGATGGTGTTTTGATATGCAACGTATTTTGCCTGTCTTGATTTTATTGATTTCTTCAACTTTCTGTTGTCCGGACGTTTCTGCCCAGAAACTTGGCGCTGGAGTATTGAACGTTATCCCTCCGGTGTTGGATATCCGAGACAGCTATTCGATACCGTTGCAGTTGCCGGGTGTCGATGCCACCCAATTTGATGGTAATTACGTCCCCAATAAAAAAACGTTGTTCGGCCAGACACAGTCGGTTGTGTTTTTCCGTGATGTTTGGCAATACGAGTTTGCATTTCTCGGCTTGCGCCAGGTTCGACTGAGTGTGACCCAAGCCGATGGCGTGGAGAAGCCTCAGAATTTCTGGTACATGGTCTACCGTATCCGCAATGTTGGGAAAAACATATCATTTGAAGAAGTCAAAGAAAATCCTGAATTCGAGCACATCAAGAAAGAGCTGAAACGCGACAAGGCTGACTTTGTCGCGGCTAACAAGTTTGTGCCCCGGTTCTACCTGGAGGGTTGGGTCAAGGAACCTGGTCAGGGATATGTTCATAAAGTCTATCGGGACCAGATTCGCCCCGAGGTACTCAAAAAGATTCAATTTCTTGAAGATCCCAATCTGCCGTTGCTCGATACGGTACAGATGATGAATGCCGAGCTTCCCGTCATTAAGAGTCCCAGTGATCCAGGTGTCTGGGGTGTTGCCATTTGGGGTGACGTGAATCCCGGCATCGATTATGTCTCGGTATACGCGAGTGGCTTGACAAACGCTTATCGAATGCAACGAAATGCGGATGGAGAAATCACGTTTCGACGAAAAACGCTGCAATTGAATTTTTGGCGACCCGGTGACGCGGTTGCCCAGGAAAGGGATCGTGTCGATTACGGGATTCCCTTGGTTGACCAGCCCAGTGAACAAATTGAAATCTGCAAACGTTATGATTTGCCTGGTCCGCTATTGCGAGGCTATCTCGATAGCCCGAAAGCGGATCAACATGTGTTAATCGCCGAAATCGACGGGGAAGTCAATTTAAAGGATTTCCAGTCAGCCCTGGCACCCGAGCTGGACCAGGGAAAGCTCCCCAAGAAACTGATTGCCGCATTTGCGGATATGGGGGTTCAGATTCCTGCTGACACGGCGGTAAATACGGTCATTCCCGGTAAGAAATGGTCCTTTATGTTAACCGCAGGGGATCAAACCGAGAGCTATTCGGTCATTCTGGAGCCGCAATATTGGGAAAAGGATTTCGAAGGGATTCGATTTATCAAAAGCCTTGATTACTTGTGGATCTACCGCTAAAATCGACCTTCCAAATTTTCTTGAAAACGATTCTGGATAGTAGTAGAAATGGCACATAAGAAGGGACAAGGTTCGAGCCGCAATGGTCGTGACTCCAATGCGCAGCGACGTGGCGTAAAGAAGTTTGGTGGCGAGCAAGTTCGCGCCGGTAACATTCTGATTCGTCAGGTTGGCAATAAATTTCGCGCCGGTAGTGGAGTGGGTCAGGGCAAGGATTACACGTTGTTCGCGCTAGTTGATGGTCATGTTGCTTTTGACCAAAAAGGTCGCCGCATCAACATTGTGGTAGAAGCCAACTGACTGCCTGACGTTGGGCGTTTTATTCTGTCGCACCCATTAAACGAGTTCTCATTCTGAAAAAATACCGGGATGCCAGCGGGCATCCCTTTTTCGTGCCCAGCCAGTAACGGTTCCATGTTTGTCGATCGTGTTGAAGTCGAGATTTTTGCTGGTAAAGGCGGGGATGGATGCGTCAGTTTTCGCCGGGAACGACATGTGGCCAAGGGTGGACCGGATGGTGGGGATGGTGGCACAGGCGGCGACATCGTCATCTTGGCCAAAGAGGGTGTCAATTCCCTGGTCTCGACTTCCCACCGGAAACAATGGCGAGCCACCAAGGGTACGCATGGCATGGGGTCCAACCGGCATGGCAAGGCAGGCCAGGACCTGACCATTGAAGTTCCCCCCGGAACGATTGTAATTGATGCAGAAAATCAGTTTGTTATCAAGGATCTTGCCGGGCCCTGTGATTCCGTCGTTGCCGCAAGAGGCGGTAAAGGCGGTAAAGGTAATACACGTTTCAAATCGTCAACGAACCAGGCACCGAGGCAATGGACGCCGGGTGGGGCCGGCGAATCACGGCGTGTGATTCTCGAGCTAAAAGTGATTGCCGACGTCGGGTTGGTCGGGAAACCAAATGCTGGCAAGAGTACCTTGTTGAGCCGAATTACCAGTGCCAAACCTGAAATAGCCAATTATCCATTTACCACCAAGTTTCCAAATCTTGGAATTGTCCAAGTTGACTGGGATAATTCCTTTGTAATTGCGGACATCCCCGGTTTGATCGAGGGCGCCCACCAAGGCGTGGGCCTGGGGCATGATTTCCTTAAACATATTGAACGGGCAGGGATTATGGTCCACCTGGTGGAGCCATTACCCATGGATCAGTCCAATCCGATCGAAAATTATTTGTCCATTCGCGATGAATTAGTTCGGTACAATGAGCGGTTGGTTCAACGTCCGGAGATCATTGTGGTTTCAAAATCGGACTTGCCAATTGCTGAAGAAGTACGTCGCGAGCTGGCTGAAAAAACAGGGAAGACGGTATTTTTGATTTCAGCAGTAACCGGGGCCGGTTTGCCCGAATTGGTACGTAAGATATTACAATCCCTGCACGAATACCGAGCATGCAATTAATTGCCGTGGACATTGGTAACACCGCTATCAAGGTAGCGGTTCAGGCTGAGGCAAATAACGGCCGCTGGTGCGACCAGTATGTCTATCGCAATTCTGACCCCATCCAATTAGACCTACCAATGGAGCCCGCCTTTTGGTCGATTTGTAGTGTCAATAGTGCCAGTCTCGAACGACTGAAGCGTTGGATTTTCGACCACCGGCCCGGTGACCGGATCCACTTGATATCGGAATCCGATATTACCATTCGAACCAATGTAGAACTCCGCAGCCGTGTTGGTTGTGACCGGTTAATTGGCGCCTGGATGGCGTTGAATTTGACTGATGGCCAAGGACCTTTGGTGTTGATTGATGCCGGAACGGCTGTCACGATTGATCGCATCAACGAATTTGGAGTATTTGAAGGAGGGCTCATTTTTCCAGGCGCGACGGCGAGCTTGTACCAAATGTTCCAAACGGCAGATGCGCTACCCAATCTTTCAGGCCCGGACGGCTTGGCCAAAATCGGCAATTTTGAGCGACCGTCAGTCGGTCAAGATACCGAGCAAGCCATGTTGTTGGGCGTGTATAAGGCCCAGTTGGCCAGCATGACTTGCCTGGCGGGAGCGTTGGCCGATTCGTTTGATCAGGATTGTCATATCTATGCGACAGGCGGTGGCATCTTGGCGCTGGAAAAACACCTGCCAAGACAATGGAAAATTGTACCAGACCTGGTTCTGCGGGGAGTTCGGGTGATCGGAACGGAGCTGTTGGACCGTGTCACTTCCTGATCTGATATTGGCCAATGAATGATCAAGCGACGAAAACCGTTTTTACCCAAATCACACCGGTCGGTCGCGGTGCGGTTGCGGCGCTTGCCTGTTGTGGATCCGCTGCATTAACGATTGTCGATCGGTGTTTATACACGGATGGGCGATTGCCACTCAAGGATCGTCCTTTGGCATCTTTGACTTATGGGCGATGGCGCATGGCCTCCGGGCTTGGAGAAGACCTGATCGTCGTAGCCCATGATGCGGAAAATGTCGAGATCCACTGTCATGGGGGTAACGCGACAGTTGAACTGATTTCGGGCGTGCTGGCCGAACAGGGGATGCGACAGGTTGCCCCTTTGGATTTTGAATTGGCGAGATGTCAAAGTCGATGGCAGGCTGAGACGAACATCTGCTTGGGACAGGCGACCACTCAACGGACTGCCGAAGTTCTTTTAAGCCAACAGGAACGTTTGCCGTTTTGGGTGAGCAATCTGCGCCGGATCATTGCGTCAGGCGAGTTCAGCACGGCGAGCCAAGAGATCCAGAAAATCCTGGCCTGGGAAGACTATGGACGCCACTTGCTTGAACCTCGCTCAGTCGTTTTGTGCGGACAACCTAATGTCGGTAAAAGCAGTCTGATCAATCGTATTGCGGGATTTGATC
>JABACA010000084.1 GCA_014237975.1 Mariniblastus sp.
CGCCTGTCGTTTGGGTAACACAATGAATACTAAATCAGTACTGTTTTTTTCCTTGGCGGCTTTCTGGCTGAACTGCCTGCCTTTCGTTCCGGCAATTGCACAGGACAAAGATAAAGCCAACGAACCGGACAAAAAAACCCCACCCGCTCTGACCGAGTACATGGGCCGCGAAATCGCTCGAACGATGCATTACACGGGTGCCGAATGGCTGATTCGTGATGAACGGGAGCGCGAAGAGCGGTGTTCGATGATGATTGCCAACCTGGGCATCAAACCGGGTATGACGCTCTGTGACATGGGCTGTGGCAACGGGTTTCACACGTTGAGAATGGCTGAGTTGACCGGCAAACGGGGAGTGGTCCTGGGGGTCGATGTTCAATCGGAAATGCTGGAGTATTTACGTGAGCGGACCGAGGAACAGGGGATCGAAAACGTAGTTCCCATTCTGGGTTCGTTCCACAATCCCCGCCTGCCACCCAATTCGATCGATTTGATCCTGTTGGTCGACGTCTATCATGAATTTTCACATCCCGAGCAGATGTTGACCGCCATGCGACAAAGCTTGAAAAAAGATGGTGTAATCGTGCTGGTTGAATACAGGTCAGAAGACCCGACGGTGCCGATCAAGCGGCTGCACAAGATGAGCAAAGATCAGGTCAACAAGGAACTCACGGCCAATGGGTTCAAGCTGGTACGCGAGTTCGACCGGCTACCCTGGCAGCACATGATGTTCTATGGAAAAAATGAAAAAGGGGACAACACCCAATAAAGTAAGACGCCCCTCTGATGGCTAATGCCAATCGGTTGCAATGGGTAGCCGTTTTCAGGCAACCTGAAATGGGAACCTCTTTTTTTCCTGTACGGGAGTCACTGTCCATGAATTCTTCGCGCCGCGCCGGATGGTATTACCGCTGGTGGGGTGAGTGGTTTGGTCCAGAAACAATGAAACAACTCGTGAAATCGACGTCCCATTTGCCACGAACGGTGGTACTGGCCGTCGATCTTGACGACCGGCAAATCAGTGACATCAACGCGTTCCCCAAGACCGCTTACCTGACGATCGATAGCTCGAAAATCACGTCAAAGGTAACCGAGTCAATCCAGGGATTGCCCGACCTGATCGATCTTTCCCTATCCGGTCCGCAAATCACGGACGATTCCCTGCGTGAACTGACAAGTCTCAAGAGTCTCAAAAACGTGCGTCTCGGTAACACTTCCTGCACCGAAGAAGGTATCCGGAGTTTGCTTGAATCCCTACCCGTGTGCGACAATATTGAAACCATAAAAACCAAATTGGGCAGTTACGTCTTCAGACAGTACGAATTGACAAGTGAGGGAAAGATGGTTCAGGTGGTTCGCTACGAAATACCACAAGAATAATTCCCTGTCTCCCGACGAAGGCACCCACCTGCCGCGTGGTTCAAGGAATGTCGATTTTTTTTTCTGAATCCCGGAATGGATGGCAAGGCGCTGACCGAATTACGACATAATGGACGTGAAACCAGTCTGGAACTGGAAAAAAGCCGGATCGTTCCGCCGATCTTCCAGATCAACTCGACATTCACCCGGACCCTGCGGACCGGACCCTTCCGCTCGACTTGAGAAACCATGCCACACCACCGGTTGATTATCAGGAAGCAGCAGATCGTCGTCATCCTGTTGTTCGGCAGCTTGAATTTACCGCTTGCGTTCGGGCAATCCGACCTGCAATTCAACCGCGACATTCGTCCCATCCTTTCTGCCCATTGCTACCAATGTCATGGCCCCGATGAACAACATCGCGAGGCGGACCTGCGTTTGGACGTCGAGCAGGGGGTCCACGACGCTTTTGGAGTAACCGATCTGGAAGACAACACGGCCTGGCAAAGGCTGATCTCCCAGGATCCCGACGAGCAGATGCCACCTCCGACGGTCCATTCTAAAATCACTCAAAATGAGATCGACCAATTAAGACGCTGGATCACCCAAGGCGCGGCGTTTCAGCAACACTGGTCTTTCCGTCCTCCTGTTGTCAACGCGCTGCCTGCGGTCAAAAAGAAAGATTGGGTCAGAAACCCGATCGACTCGTTCGTACTGGCGCGACTTGAATCCCGGCAATGGAAGCCTAACCCACCCGCTACCCGGCAACAGCTGATCCGTCGCCTGACGCTGGACCTGACAGGCCTGCCTCCCACCCTTTCGGAAGTCGATGCTTTCCTGGCAGACGACCAACCGGGTGCCTACCAACGGCTGGTTGACCGGCTATTCGAATCGCCTCGAATGGGCGAACGACTGGCGATTCCCTGGCTGGATGCGGCGCGCTACGCGGATACGAACGGGTTTTCCATCGACGATCACCGCGACATGTGGTTGTGGCGTGAATGGGTCATCGATGCCTTCAATCGAAACATGCCGTACGATCAGTTTTTGACCGAGCAACTGGCCGGCGACCTGCTCCCAGGCGCCACCGATCGGCAGCGACTGGCCACCGGATTCCTACGAAACAGCATGAACACCCACGAGGGAGGAACGCTGCCCGAGGAGTACCGAGTGATCTACATTGCCGACAAGGTGGACACGGTCGCCACCGTTTTCCTGGGCCTGACCATCCGCTGCGCGCAATGTCACGACCACAAGTACGACCCAATCACCCAGCAGGACTACTATCGATTCTACGCATTTTTTGACACGGCCCACGAACGGGGCAATGGAGCCGCGAACGGCAATACCGAACCGACACTCCGTATGGAAGGTCCGTTGACCGATGCCAAACAGTACCACGAAGACATGCAGCGGCGGATCACCACCCTACAGCGGTACCTGATTCATCCGCCGGAATTGATCGAATCCCGCGCCGCCTGGGAAAAAGAAGCGACGGGCGACGAACGACTGGGAAAGGCATTGCAAACTAAAATCCAACAGCGAACCAAAGCCGACTGGAAAACCATCAATGATGCGTTTGCAAAAACCACTCGACTGTGGGGTCGACACGTGGCGAATATTGAAAGGGAGATCAGTTTCCTGCAGAAGGATCTGAAGGCAGGGCAATCATCGGTGATGGTGATGAAAGAACAGGGGCTGAGACAGACTTACGTCCTGACCCGCGGACAATATGATCTGCCGGACACGTCTCAACCGGTTCAGCCCGATGTTCCCGCCATGCTGCCACGACTTCGATTCCAGCCACCAGTTCTTTCAAAAAAACCGGCCAGCCAAGTCGACCCCTGGAAAACGGCCAAATGGATCTGGGACAATCCCCAAGCTGCCACGACAACACAGGAGGACCGGCCGACCTATTTTCGTCGTCCCTTCGCGCTGGCCAAACAACCCACATCGGCCACGCTCTGGGTGACCGCCGATAACCGTTGCACCACCTACATCAATGGGCAGAAGCTGGGAACCAACCAACCCTGGATGACCCCAGCCCGATACGACATCAGCCGGCATCTCGTTGACGGGAACAACGTGATCGCCATCGAAGCCAGCAATGCGGGTGGCCCGGCCGGTTTGCTGGCGTCGCTGGTTATTGATGACCGGGTCGAATTGGTTTCCGACGGACAATGGCGGGTATTGGATAAGCAGCAGGACGGTTGGCACCAAGATGAATTTGACGACAACCGTTGGGACCCGGCTGTCGAACTCGGATCCTCGAACATGGCTCCCTGGAACCTGAGCTTTAAGACCGATGACCCTCTGGCCGGATTACAGAACCAACCTTCCCGCTTGGATCTGGCGCGGTGGCTAGTCGATCCGCAAAACCCGTTAACCGCCCGCGTGGCCGTCAACCGGTATTGGCAGATGCTGTTCGGTCGCGGGCTGGTGCCGACGTCAAACGACTTTGGATCGCAAGGTGCCTACCCGACTCACCCGGAACTGCTGGATTGGCTGGCGGAAGAATTTCGCCAGAACGGTTGGGATACTAAACAACTGTTGAAGACAATCCTGATGTCGGCCACCTACCGTCAATCGTCGGCAGCGCCCGCAGCGATGTTTCGGGAAGACCCGCGGAATGAGCTGCTTGCCCGGGCGACCCGGTTTCGGTTACCCGCCGAGTTCATTCGCGACGGCGCGCTGGCGATTGCCGGCACACTCGATCCACGTATCGGCGGTCCCAGTGTCTACCCAACTCAGCCCCACGGTTTGTGGCGGGAAATCAGTCACTTTGGCTACACCAAACCATTCAGTGCCCAGGCGTTCTACCCCAGCGATGGGTCGGGGCAAACCCGACGCAGCATGTACACGTTCTGGAAACGAACCAGTCCACCCCCGACCATGATCACCCTGGATGCACCGACCAGAGAAGTTTGCTCGGTGGAACGATCACGCACCAATACCCCGCTGCAGGCGCTGGTCCTGCTGAATGATCCCCAGTACGTCCAGGCGGCCCGAGACCTGGCCCGTCGATCGATCGAAGAAGGGGGACCAACGGTTGAACAGCGCATCGATTTCCTGTTCCGGCGAGCAACCTCCCGGTCGTCCGATCCAGAGGAACGCAAAATCCTGGCCGAACGGTACCGGAAGTTGTTGGAAAAATTTCGTCAGGATCCCACCGCAACGCGAGACCTGGTTCAAAACAACGATCCCCAACACGCTGCCTGGACCGTCATCGCATCGGTTGTCCTGAATCTGGATGAAGTTATTACGCGGGAGTAGTCGGATATGGACCCTCAATTGGAATACCAACGAGCCATCACCCGTCGACAGCTGTTCGACCAGGTGCGCAACGGCGTCGGAACGGCCGCCTTGGCTACCTTGCTGGGCTCTTCGGCATGGGCCGACCAACAACAATCAGAACCGCTCGGTCTGGCAGGGCTGCCGCACTTCGAACCCCGCGCCAAGCGGGCGATCTACCTGTTTCAATCGGGCGGTCCCAGCCATATTGACCTGTTCGATTACAAGCCAGACCTGGCCGCCCAACATGGCGAGCCGCTACCCGACTCGGTTCGGGGTACACAGCGGGTCACCGGTATGACGGCCGGCCAAAAAAACTTTCTGACCAACGCCCCGATTCGACCCTTTCAACAACAGGGTCAGTCTGGCCGTTGGATCAGTGACCTGCTGCCACACACGGCAAAAATTGTGGACCAGATCGCGATCCTCAAAGCCGTCAATACCGAGGCGATCAACCACGACCCCGGAATCACCTTCATCAACACGGGCAGTCAACAGATTGGCCGGCCATCACTGGGAGCCTGGCTCAGTTACGGCCTGGGCTCGGAGAATGAAAACCTGCCCGGCTACATGGTGCTGATCAGCCAGGGTACGGGAAAGAACCCGGGGCAACCCATTTTTTCCAGGTTATGGTCCAGCGGCTACCTGCCCAGCAAACACCAGGGCGTCCGTTTGCGACCAGGAGCCAACCCGGTTCTGCACCTGGCCAACCCGGCCGGAATTGACCGTCCAACTCGACGCCAACAGCTGGACGATTTGGCCGCACTCAATGCTCGCCACTTCTCCAGAACCAATGACCCGGAAATCGAAACCCGAATCGCGCAGTACGAGATGGCTTACCGGATGCAGACGTCAGTTCCCGATTTGACCGACCTCTCGGATGAACCAGCCGCGGTCCTGGAGATGTATGGTCCCGAGGTTCAAACCCCGGGAAGCTACGCGTCCAACTGCCTGTTGGCCCGACGGATGATCGAACGGGGAGTCCGATTTGTGCAACTGTTCCATCGGGGTTGGGACCAACACAACTCGCTCGTCGAGCATCTCGGTAATCAATGCCGGGACACGGACCAGGCTAGCGCAGCGCTGGTCACCGATCTTAAACAGCGGGGTCTGCTCGATGATACCCTGGTCGTCTGGGGAGGTGAGTTTGGTCGCACGACCTACAGCCAGGGAGGACTCAATGCGGGCCGCGACCACCACGGTCGCTGCTTCTCGATGTGGCTGGCCGGAGGAGGGATTCAACCCGGAATCGAATATGGCCAGACCGATGATTACTGTTACAACATCGTATCGGACGGGGTCCACATTCGCGACTTGAACGCCACGATCCTGCACCAACTGGGGATCGATCACCGACGATTGACTTTTCGGTTCCAGGGACTCGATCAGCGGCTGACGGGTGTCGAACCGGCCCGGGTCGTTACCGAAATCCTTGGTTGACCGACAGCGATACGAATCTTCCTCGGGACGATGGAAAAAAACTCAGGCCGACTTGTCAGCAGAATCGTTTTATCACCAAGCAACTCACCCGGTCTCGTCAAAGAAAACAACGAGTTCGTTAGTAGCGCGCGAGCGGCTTCTATCAAGATCAACCTGTTCCGATCAGAACTATTTGACAAACTGGCAGGACTCGGCCAGACTATCGTAACAAGGCAACCAACCAATCCAGACGGGAGTCAACAATGCCCAGATCGACACGCCGCCATTTTTTGAGAGATGTTGGAAGTGGAATGCTCATTGCAGGCCTGGGAAGTCAACTGGCTGTCGAGCTTGGCGTCGCATCGGACCGTAATCTAGCGGCCGGCGAGCCGGTCGGATATGGCAAGCTAAGTCCATGGGTTGTACTGATGCAGGAACTGCCGCCGGACCAACTTCAGCAAAAAATGATTGCAGAGTTGGCGCATGATAACGTTGCACTTTCCGATTTGGTCGCGGCTGCGGCACTTGCCAATGCCGAGACGTTTGGTGGTCAAGATTATGTTGGCTACCACGCAGAAATGGCGTTGCTTCCGGCACTGCAAATGTCGAGGGAGCTACCCAGCGCCTGCAAAGCACTGCCCGTTTTGAAAGTCATCTATCGCAATTCAAGTCGAATTCAAAAATTTGGTCCGCAGAAAAAAACGCTCAAACCGATTACGGGCAAAACTATCCCGTCGGTGTCTGTCGATCGATTCGGGCCCGAGCTGAGACAGCTGGTCCGCCAGGCCGATATGGACAAAGCGGAACAGTTGTTCGCTACACTGCACCACAACGATTCATCGCTTGCATTTGACACCCTGCTTTACACGATCGCCGACGAAGTCGACGTGCACCGTTTTGTTTTGGCTTATCGGGGCATGGGTCTTGTTGACGTGGCCGGGCAAGAACATTCACACACACTTTTGCGGCAGTGCGTTCGCCATTGCGTCGACGTTCAACATCAAAAAAACAAGAAGAACCAGCCTCCGTCACCGATCCGCAAACAGATCCCTGGGCTGTTGGACGAATATAAACTGGTTGGCAAAACGTTGGGAAATCGTGAACCAGACGATGAATGGTTGCAATCGTTTTCACTGGCGATTTACAACGCATCCAAGTTTGATGCAAGTAAGATGGTGGCCGAAGCAATGTCCGAAGGAATTGCTCCCCGCGCCATTTGCCAAGCGATCTCGCTGGCATGCAATCAACTTACGCTTCGCCAGGCCGGCGCCCCTCTACGAACCCACGGCGCGTCAGCTGGGGTTCACAGCAGCGACGCCGCCAATGCCTGGAGGCATATGGCATCTCACGCCAATGACTTGAACCAAAAAGTCGGCCTGCTGGTTTCCGCCTGGCATACGGGTCGCTACGACCAATGGAAATCCGATCCCTACCCGCTCGAGAAACACCTCGAGACAGTCAAAACCGACAAACCGGACCAACTGCTTGGTATTTGCCAGGAATCCATACGGGGTAATGATCAAGGATTGGCGACGGCATCGGTTCAACGATACCTCGATCTAGGTCATGACCCCGAGAAGGTATTTCAGCTCATGCTAAAATATGCCATCAGTGAAGATGGCCGTTTGCACAGTGAAAAGTTCTATTGCACAGTGCGTGAAGAGTACACATTTACTCGACCGGCGTTCCGATCACGCCAGCTTGTTGCTTTGGCTCGCGTCACCGCCAGTGCTTATGCCTTTGATGTCAACGACAACCATGGGCACCGAGCGCCTGGTTATGAAGATGCTTGCAAACAACTCAAGGTGAAGGTCTAGTTCGAGCGTCAAGTGACTAGTTGCCAGTCTCGTTAAAGAGAATGACCAGGTTCTTGGTTTGGCGTGCCGCCGCAACGATATCCGTCTTTCCATCCCCGTCCAGGTCAGCCACCTTGATATCTTCTACCGCAATTTTGTCGGCGGAAATTCTCGTCTCCCGCCACTTTGAACCTTCATCATCCAGCGGGGTAAACAGCTTGATCCCCGGGACGCCGGGATCATTCATGGCCCGCCATCCCACAATGATCTGATCCGAACCGACACCCAGGTAATCGGCACAGGCAACCGCGTGACCGTCCTTGATCTTTTCGTCGAGGACCTGGTTCGGGTCCCAAAGTTCACCCGGCTGATCCGGCTCGGTATAGACGGCCGCAACATTTCCATGTTTCGGTTCGACCGTGGCAATGAACCGCTTCCCGCCCGGGAGTTTCCCGTCTCGAATTTCCCCGGCAAAATTCTTGGTCAGCCGGGTCGGCTTCCAGCCATCTTCGCCCCGGTCAAAATGCCAGACACCCTCTTTCCCGGCAACGATGATCTCCTCCTCCTCGTCCTCGTCCCAGTTCACCACATGAAAATTATGGGAGAGGTGCATGAAGTCACAGACCACGTCGATCGGCCAGCGACGATTAACATCCTGGGGAACCGTGTATTCAAGCAATCTCAAACCGTTCCCGGTACCATCGACACTGCCGCGACCACGCAGCGGTTTCACATGCAAAAAGTACTCGTCATTTCGACCGCGCACCCAATGCATCCGGTGAGTACTCGGATCGTTGTGAAGCTTGATAGGGGTCCAGGGTTGCCGGCGGTCGGCCGGTGGATCGAGATAGAAGACGGCTCCATCCTTGATCGAGTCACTGTAATTCCATTGCCCGCCAACCGCAATTTCACACTGACCATCCCCGTCAATATCCCTGGCAGCAATGCAGACGTTATCGCGCTGCGTCAGGTTTTTTGCGATGACGTGTTTCTTCCAACTCGGGTTTTCATACCATTGAAACGTTTTTTTGTCGGCCAGGACGATATCCGTCTTTCCGTCACCATTGACGTCAGCCAACTGCAAGCCATAGCCGACATCGATCTTGTCGATTTCAACCGATCGCCATTTGAACTCGGGGATGTCCTCGGCGAATGTGATGCCAGAAACAACCAGGACGATAAAAACAGAGGTGATTCGTTTGACCATGAGTGACTAACTCGCTAGAAGGAAAAGCTGATTATATCAACATTTCGAGTCGACACGAACCATCATTAACAGCCGGATTTCGCCACCTTGGCAAGATCGCTTGCCGTCGCGACCCCAAAGGAAACCGTTAGCCATATCGAGCGTTACCGCGGATCAGGAAATGATCTTGTTCATCACATTGCCAAACACGTCGGTCAAGCGGAAATCTCGACCCGCGTATCGATACGTCAGTTTTTCGTGATCGAGGCCCATTAGATGCAGCATGGTTGCGTGCAGGTCGTGAAAGCTGGTACGGTCCTCGACAGCGGCAATCCCGTTCTCGTCCGTGGCACCATGACGCATGCCGCCCTTGACGCCTCCCCCACACATCCACATGGAAAACCCGGTCGCATTGTGGTCTCGACCGTCGTTTCGTTTTACATGAGGCGTCCGACCAAACTCACCGCCCCAAACAACCAGGGTATCTTTGAGAAGACCTCGACTTTCCAGGTCACTGATCATGGCGGCGATCGGTTTGTCGATCTGCTCACAGTTGCGGGCGAGATTTTTCTTTAAACCATTGTGCTGATCCCAGTTGGCATGCGATAGCTGGATAAACCGAACACCCGCTTCGGAAAATCGTCTGGCCATCAAACATTGTCGGCCAAAATCATCCGTTGTCCCGCTACCAATTCCATAACGGTTCAGCGTATCCTGCGATTCGTCAGCCATGTCCAACAGGGTTGGAATCTGCGATTGCATGCGGAAGGCAAGTTCATAAGACTCGATCACACCTTCCACCTGTGGGTCAATTTTTTGCTGATGCAAAAGGTCTCGGTTCATCGACTGGATTAAATCCAATTGATCACGCTGCAGGGCCTTATCAAATTCCGCATTGGACAGATTGCCAACCTGAGCGCCGGCAAGATTCTGTCCCCGGCGTCCGATTCTTGTACCCTGGTACATGGCCGGCAAAAAGGCGCTACCGTAGTTTTGCGCCCCACCCAGCTGGGGTTCCGGTTTGATAGTGATAAAGCCCGGCAGATCCTGATTCTCGGTTCCCAAACCATACAGGGTCCATGCGCCAACACTGGGCCGGACAAACTGAAATTGACCCGTGTGCAACTGCAAATAGGCCTGCGGATGAGCTGGCGTCTTTCCATACATCCCATTGATCAAGCAGAGCTTATCGGCGTGTTTACCCAGATGCGGAAAAAGATCGGAAACATGAATTCCACTTTCGCCCTGTTGGGTGAATCCCCAGGGTGACTTCATCAGTGTTCGGTTGCCCTGGGACTTCTTGCCATTGTTCTTGGCCAGGCCCGGTTTGTAGTCAAACGTGTCAACATGAGAAGGGCCACCCCTCATACTTAAAAAAATGACACGCTTCGCCTTCGGTTCAAAATGAGGCTTCTTGGGCAACAATGGATTCTTGCTGTCCTTTTCCGCCGCAGCCATTTGGGACGCGAGCCCTGCAAACGCCGCATAACCGAATCCGGTCGCCACCGATTGCAACATGGAACGTCTTGAAAACGACATGTCATCCCCTTTTTCACTTTGGTTTGATCTTTGCTCCTTCACGGTCGTCAACAAACAACCACCTGGCAAATGATCAGTTAAGGATCCTGAATTCTCCACTGGCATAGAGCGCTTGGCAAAAAGCGGCCAAGGCCAACTGTTCAGCATCCGATTCATTCTTATTTTTGTCCAATAGCTTTTGTGTCGTTGAGTCGACAAACTGGGTTCCCCGTTCGAGTTCCTCGTCCGATGGTGACCTTGTTACCACCGCTCGGTAGGCCGCCACGATCTGGCTGGCCCTGGGTTCATCCTGTTGCATCAACCGTTGGGCCAGGTTCTTGCTTTGATCAATCACAAAGGTTGAATTCATCATGAACAGAGCCTGGGTGGGAACGGTGGTCACCATCCGGTCACCGACCAGGATACTCGGCTCGGCAAAATCGAAAACTCGCAGCGATTCGGGGACCGCATTTCTCACAACCGGCAGATAAACACTCCGTTTTGGCATTTCGACATTAAACGCATCCTCGGTAACACCTCGGCCAATCCCCTGAGTACTCTTGTACTTGGCAACAACGGATGTTTCGGGCCGAACCAAATCCAATTCGCCTGCCGAAAGCAGGATGGAATCGCGCAGAACTTCTGCGTCGAGTCGCCTTGAATTCATCCGCCAGAGAAATCGATTGTCGGGATCAACTTGGTAGTTTGTTTTTTGATAGTCACCACTCAACTGGTAGGTTCTGCTCAACATGATCTCTCGAATGGTCTTTTTGAATGACCACTCGTTTTCCATCAGGCGAACCGCCAAGAAATCGAGCAGCTGCGGGTGAGTCGGTCGCTCGCCGGATTCTCCAAAATTATCGACGGTTCGGACAATCCCCTCGCCAAACAGATGACGCCAAATCCGGTTGACGGTGACCCGCGCTGTTAGCGGGTTTTCGGGGGACACCAGCCAATTCGCCAACTCCAACCGACCACTCTTTTTCACGTCAGCCAATTCCTCTCGATCCTGTTGCCCGAGGACCGTCAAAAACCCTCGTGGCACTTTGTTGCCTTTGGAAGTCACTTCTCCACGAATCAGAACATTACAGTCAACGCAGGGTCCATCCGAGACACCCATTGCATTTTCAACACCCTCGGGCCCCGACTGGCGAAGCTGTTTGAGCTGTTGCTGTAACACTCGCTGTCGTTTTCGCAGCTCTGCCAATTTTTTCGGATCCGGCTTGGCGGTTTTAGTTGCCTTGGACTTATTGCCTTGCGCAACGCCGTCTTTTTTATTCTTACTCTTGAGCTGTTGATTGATCTCGTTCAGATTGGCCGTCAGTTGCTTTATTTTCTTGGCGTGATCCTGTTCGATTTTTTTATCAAGATCTGGATTGTCACTGATGCTCATTAAGGGTGTCGCCTGCCTGGAACCGCCACCTGCACGACCAAACAGAGTTTGTGTACTCCGAAGAATACCGGCGATGGCATAATAGTCGTCCGTGGAAATGGGATCGAATTTATGATCATGACAGCGAGCACAAGCGACCGTCATGGCCATCGTTGAACGACTGATCACATCGATCTGTTCATCCACCATGTCCATTACAAAAACTTCCTTGTTTCGTTCGTTCAGCAACTTGGGTCCAATCGCCAAAAAACCTGTTCCTATTTTGGCTTCCATTGCACTTTGACCTGCAACCGGTTTTAGCTGGTCACCCGCAACCTGCTCCTGGACAAACCGTGAAAATGGTTTGTCGCTGTTGAATGAATCGATGACATAGTTCCGGTAACGCCACGCATGGGGAAAAAGAAAATTCCTTTCACGACCGTTGGACTCGGCAAACCGGGCAACATCCAACCAGTGACGACCCCAGCGTTCACCAAACTGGGGAGAATTCAATAACCGATCGATTAACTTCTCCCGCTTCTTTGCCGATGTGTCGGAAAGATACTCTTCAATTTGCTTCTGCGTCGGCGGAAGTCCAACCAGGTTGATATAGTCACGACGAAGCAAATGCTCTTCGTCGGCCGTACCGACAGGCTCCAGCCCAGCTTCGTCCAGTTGTTTCTTCACGAAACGATCGATTTCCGACCCGTTCCATGTTTTGTCTTTGACCGTGGGCGGTTCTACCTTTTGGGGTTTCTGAAAGGCCCAATATTTCCGCCCCTCTTCAAAATCGATGACGGATTTGCTGTGGACAATCGGTTTTCCACCACGCGGGTCGGGTGCCCCCATTTTTACCCACGTTTCAAAATTCTTAATCACGTTGGCAGGCAGCTGCTTTTTGGGCGGCATTTCAAATGATTCGTGCTTCATGGCACTGATAATCAAACTGCCATCAATATCACCTGGGACAACTCCATGGCCGGAATCGCCACCTTGGCGAATCCCCTCACGTGTATCGAGTGAAAACCCGCCCTTTGTTTTGCCTGACTTCGAAGAATGGCAGGTGTAACAATGATTGGCCAGGACCGGTCGGATCTTGGTTTCAAAGAACTTGAGCTGCTTCGGGTTTAGATCGTCCGCACACGCCTCTTGATGTGGGACCAGCACCAACAACAGAAGGCATCCGGCCAGATAAACAATGAACGAATTTGAAAGGTACTTATTCATGTTTTCCGCATCAAAACTGGTAGAACATTTCGTCTAAATCGACCCGGGCAGCCTGCAGCCGTTAATCATTTATGAATGGTTAAGATTATTATGTCACATCGGCAGACAATGGCAATCTGCTTTTGTTGAGCGAACCGGCAAAGCATTGCAAATTCGTTGATTTAAAGCCGGAAATTCTTCCTCAAACAAAACTCAATCTCCAGCCATGGCAACGTCAAAACGAATTCTTGGCCAGGCCTTCAACCACTTGTTGAAATCGTGAAGCAAGGGGAACGAATAGAAGAACAACGTCTTGACGCATTTCTTGGTCAGCACGTTGATGCACCACAATTTGCTCTCCCGGTTGTGATTCGGATATAATCAGAAAGCCACATTTCTTTTTCAGGATTAACAGGTACCACGATGAAACGACTTCAATCACTGTCCGTTGTCATAACATTGCTGGCTACCGTATCAGCAGGTGCACAGGATATTCAAAACAAGCGGGATGCAGCCGTGGTTGCCGACAAGGAACAACTCAACCAGGACGAACTTTGGATTTATGACAATCTCGAGACGGCTCGTGAACAGGCGGCCAGGTCCAACAAGCCGTTGATGATTGTTTTTCGCTGAATCCCATGACATGCCTGCAATGGCTTTGATGGGCAGGTTGTCCATCGCGAAGGTGAACTTAAGACGCTGACTGACCAGTTTGTCTGTGTACGCCTGGTCAAAGCGAATGACCTGGATCTGACCCAGTTCCAATTCGATTACGACCTGACATTCGCCGTTCTCTTCATGAATGCCGACAACACTATTTACGCGCGATATGGCACCCGGAGTTCGGTCGAAAATGCAGAGAAACATATGTCCACCCGGGGTTTGGCCGCCACGATGAAGGGCGTGTTGGACATCCACAAGAATGTCGGGAACGACCCACCTGACCTGTCCGGGAAACAGCCCGTTGACTCAAAAGTCAAAAAACCGAATGACTTTCCTTCCCTGGCCGGTCAATTCAAATCCGAACTCGACTATGACGGTGCCGTTACCAAGAGTTGCCTGCATTGCCACCAAATTCCCGATGCGCAGCGGAAGATTTACCGCGATGCGGGTCAACCGATCCCCGATCGCCTGCTATTCCCTCACCCACTGCCAACCGTTATCGGGATGGTGATGGACCCCGACACCAAGGCCACCATCCGCAAGGTGGCATCCGGTTCGGCAGCCGCCCGGGCGGGACTGAAACCGGGCGATTTAATCGTCACCATCAACGGTCAACCAATTCTTTCGATTGCCGATATCCAATGGGCACTGCACAACGCTCCCAGTTCTGGTTCACTGGACATCGAGATGTTGCGTGGTGACGATCCTCTTGAAACGTCGATCCGTCTCGAAAAAAACTGGCGATTCAATAGTGACATTTCCTGGCGGGTAACCAGCTGGCCCTTGCGTCGAATGGGAACGGGTGGAATCGTTTTTAAACCGGCAACTCACCAGCAACGCAAAGCGAATGGAATACCTGACGACCGAATGGCACTGCGTGTCAATTCGCTTGGAAAGCATGGCCCCCACGGTGCAGCCACACGGGCCGGGGTAAAAAAGGACGATGTCATGACTCGTTACGACGGGCATGACGAAGACTGGACTCCCGGTCAGCTGCTGGGCTACATTGGAAAATCCACGCGGACCGGCCAGCAAATCGGTGTGACCCTAATGCGGAATGGTCACCAGCTCGAGCTGTCCTTGCCCGTGCAAAAATAACCCTTGGCCGACTGGAACCGATCCAGAAATGGGAACGCCGTTCCCGCAACTGTTTAACTGCATTGCCTGATCCACATCCGGCAACGACGGCTGATCGGCGTACTGGAACAACAGTCGAATCAGAGAGCTCTCGAATCGACCACTCTTGGGCTCTGTGTTCATCAGCAGGATGACACCGACGCCATCCTCGGGCCGATAGCCCATGAAGGTCAAGACACCCGGATCGCCACCGTCGTGACCGAGAACCTGTTGCCCCGCCGTTTTGGAAAAGTACCAGGCCAGTCCCTGTTTGGGAGCAACTTCTGGAAAAGCAATTTTGCGCATCTCTTGCACCGTCTCGCCGCGAAGCACACGAGTATCATCCAGTTGGCCATCATTGATAAAACAGGCCAGGAAGCGGGCCAGTTGCGAAGCCGTAATCTTCAACGTACCGGCCGGGTAATCGAGGTAACCGTGGTGCCCCAACGGTTTCAACTGGCCACTCTTTTTTTTCAGTCCATACGGCATCGCTATTTTCGAGCGATCCATCCCGGTCAGGCGAAAACTGCTCCCCTCGATACCGAGCGGCTGAAACAGGTTGTCCTGGCAAAGTTTCTCGAAAGGAACCTTGGCAACCACCTCGGCGACGTAAGCCGCCAAGGCAACTCCCACGTTCGAGTATTTTTGCCGGCTGCCGGCTGCCCAGTTGTAGTAATTCTTTTTCTGATCGTAATACTTGCCCGTCGGCTGGAAGTAGTCACCAAGTGATTGACCGAGCGGCTCTGGGAAATCACCATTCTTGACCCAAAACCCTTCCAGGACACTCCAGTTGTCCTTGATACCCGCCGTGTGTGTCAGCAGCTGCCTCATCGTTATCGGCGTATCGGCATGCTGCGGGTTGCGCACCGAAAACGGGAGGATCTCATCCAGGTCGGTATCGAGCGAGAGTTTTCCCTGTTCGACCAGTTGCATGACGACACAAGCGGTAATCGTCTTGGAGATCGAGGCGACCTGGAAATACGTCTGCTGGGTGACCGGCTGTTCCTGTTCGATATTCGCCCAGCCGTAACTGCCGCTCCAGTGCACCTTGCCATCCTTGACGATCGCCGCCGCCAGCCCGGGAACCTGGGCAGATTTCATCTTCTCCAGGATACTCCGGTCAAGTTCCGAAGGATGATCAGGTCCCGGCAACGGGTCAAAAACCTTGTCGATCGGGGTGGCGGCCGCTCGGTTATCCGTTTGCGCCAGCAGTGGCAGCGCGGTTACCAAACTGGACAATGTGATGGTGAACAGGAGCAGTAGTTGACGTCGTCTCATCTTCTCTATTTTCCATTGAACCGGCCCGGCCTACTCGATCATGTCAGGGCCGCGTTCGACCTTGACAACCTGGTAGTCGAGGTCCAGATAGACATTAAAGTGTGCAATGTGCATTCCGCCGTCGACGAGGTATCCGTTGGCATCAACTTCACTGGCATCATTGACCAGGACAACGTGCATCAAGTTTCCCTCGACGGAAATGCTGTCAAACGTGGCACCCTGGATCTGGTTGATATCCTGGTTTCCCCCGTCTTTCTGTTTCTCAATCCAATTGGCCAGGGCTTGCTGAGCTACGCCCGCGGCCTTGGTTTCATCTACCTGTGGCTGAACATCTGCCGAACAACCAGAGAGTACGATCAGCAACAGACCTGTTAGCCATTTTTTCACGGGAAGCCTCAAGGGTTACAAATGCAATGGATCGACCAAACTGGCATCATCAGTTCCGCAGTATAGACGCACCGATGCGAGGAAAACAATAGTCTCGTCCGCGGCAAGCCAACCACCAACAGACATGGTAACCATTTTTGGCAGAACGGGCAGTTCGAGTTTCAAGCAGGGCCTGTTTTGATTAATGTCACTAGTTTTGATACGATAGTGCAAGCTGTCTTGAACATTTCACCATGCCATCCTGCGAACAAAAAGGCATCCCCTTTTTTTCAAAACTTAATCCGATTGCAGGTAAAGGCTTCCTGCAAATTGACTGCTCGGTGACAACTCCACCGTGTTTAATCGCAGTCAGTGAGAATCAACAAGAAAAACCAACCAGGCACATTTCCACGACGGATTCCTAGATTCCACACGCAAGGCGCGTTAAAATCTGATCGCACACAGGTCACCGGCAGATGAATGAAAACATTCCAGACAAAGTCGTTCTCAAAAAGCTCGAGTCTCTTTCGAGAGACGAATTGAACGTCGTCGCAAAAAAACTCAGAATCAAGTCGTATCGACGCCTCGACCAGGCAACGCTAATCACAGTGCTTGCAGGCACAAACAATATTCGCTCCCAGCTTTTCCCCAGCTGGTGGGCCAGTCATCACAATCACGTCTATTTTGCAGCTTCCGTTTTGCTTGCGCTGGTCGGTTTTTATCTGTCTTTATGGGCGCCTGGGCCTAAAGAAACAGAGAGCGAAAACAGGAGCCAGGCCAGCAGTTCCAAGCAAGCCAATATGTACGTGGGAAACGCCTCCGTTGACGATCAGCAAACGATCGCCGTATTGTATTTCGAGGACTTGTCGGCTGATGACGAACAATCTGAATCCTTGAAGAAGGTGCTCAGTTCGATGATGATTTCGTTTCTTTCTGTATCTGACAATGTCACGATTGTAGAACGGATGCGAATACAAGAAGTGTATGCTGAATTAGAGCTGTCAAAATCAAAGCAATTTAACCAGCAAACGGTGGCAGAAATTGGCAAATTACTGGGAGCTCGCCAGCTGGTGTTGGGATCCTACTTTTTCTTTGAAGACACGCTAAGAATCGACGCCCGCTTGGTTAACGTTGAGACAGGCGCCACCGTTGTTTCCGAGGGAGCCAATGGTGGTTCCGCCGAATTCACCCATCTACTGTCTGGCGTTTCGGAGAAGATCCTTGCCAAGGTTGACCAGAACGCCAATGACCAAAACAGGGAGTTTCTCGTCAGGCAAAATCTACCGAAGGAAGACCTTAAAGAAATAGGAAAAGCGCTTGATCAATTGGACGATGGGGAAAAAGAATCTGGGATCAAGATGCTAACGCAGCTAAAAGAAAAACATGTTGGTTTTGCCCCACTCATTTCAGCCATAATCAGCCAAAATATTCGAGATAATTGAGGAACCACACGAATGCGACGTGCAGCTGGCAAATTACTTTCAGGCAAGGTTCTGTTATCAACTTTAATTCTCGTTTTGTTCACCGTCATGGCCCCTGGCTGCGGGGAACAAGACCGACCTGGCAACGGGCAACAAGCGGTAAACACCCCCGGAAACACGGAACTCCCAGCGGCTCCCGAACCCCGGGACTCTTCTGCCCCAGACCAAGGTCCCAATGTGAAAGGCAATGGACCGGTCGAAGCACCTGGAACCGAGGCGCCGCGCAAGCAAGATGGCAAAGCGATCGATTATTCCAGTATTGTTGTGGCAGATTTTGATAATCACTCACAGCAAAAAGAGTTCGACGCGCTGCGACTCGGGTTCCGGGATATGCTGGTCACGTCCCTGTCAAAATTAAACTCGGTGCGGGTGGTGGAACGCGCCCGCCTGCAGGAGATTATTGCCGAGCAGAACCTGGGGAAGACCGAGTTTATTGATGAAACCACCGTGGTCAAACTTGGCAAGGGTATTTCAGCCCACAAAATCGTAGCCGGCTCATTTACCGTGCTGGACGACAAAATCCAGATTGGCGTGAGGTTACTCTCCGTGGAGACGGGCGAAGTCGAGCTGGCCGAATCGATAAATGGCAACAAGCAGGACATTTTCGACCTACACGGCGAGCTTTCGCAAAAAGTGGTGGCCGGATTGAATCTCCAGTTGACCAACTTGCAACAGCAGGAGATTGGCAGCGGTCAGATCAGGAATTTTGATGCCTTCAATGCCTTTAGCCAATCGAGGCTCGCTGCCATTCGTGGAGACAGGGAGCTGGAGCGAAAACGGCTGCAGGAAGCCCTTCAATTGGATCCGCAAGCAGAGATCCTGCTGGACAACCTGAAGAGAACACAGCGGCGGGCTGCTATGCAGATTGCCAAGGACCGCAAAGCCGAACTCGAATCTGCCAATGAAGTCACCAAGATGTTGAGCGATCGAATCGAACATTACGAAACGATCATTGCGCAACTGGGTCGTGGTCCAGACTACTTCGCCAGCCTGTTGACACTGTCGGCCTGCCAGGGATTACTTGGAAACTTCAAGATGGAAAAAGAGCTGTTGATTCAGTTTTGGACTGACTTTGAAGCGAATGTGCCGCCGGCAGAAAGCTCTCAGGTTTTTCAGGAAATACAGCAACAACTGGAGGAAGATGTCTCGTTTTTTGCAGACAACATCTGGTCCGGAAGCAGCGACATAGTCTTTTCCTTAGGTAACGAGTCGAAAGCCTACCGAGACCAATTACTAGCCGACTCGTTAACCGACCAACTTTACTGGCCAAAGTACTCACAATTATGGCCGTTTAACTCTTCAGCCCGTTTTAATTATGGAATCACAAAACAGAACCCGCAAGCGGCAGCTTTGGTGAATTGGCAGGACGACCTTCCCCAAGGTCCCCACCATTACGTGGACTGCGTCATAAAAAATGATGCCCATTATGGAGACGATCCGCGCTGGATGAATCCAAATGATCATGAAGTCCTTGGCAATGTCGTGATTTACATGGCTCAAATCCCCGACGCGACGCCCAAAATGCGCGAGGAGACGGATAGCCTGATTTCGAAATATTTGTACGAGGTGGCTGATGAGCGGGATTCATTGGATAGTGCAACCGTCGGCCGCATCGTCAAATCACTCGAATTCATCGGGACTTATGCGCAAAAGAGCCGGGACCGGAAGAAAGCGAATAAACTCGTTATCAGTTACTCCAGTCAACTCGCCCTGATGAATGGACAACAGCCGTCCCCGGCAGTGGCTGCCAACCCGTTTGGTATTGCCAACGACGTCGATTCGATTCAATTTCTCTGGCACATTCCTGACGGTATTGGATTCGATATCAACAGCCCAAAAGAC
>JABACA010000085.1 GCA_014237975.1 Mariniblastus sp.
AAGCCAACCTGGTTTTCAGCTCCCAGCTTTTTGGCGGCTTTGAATCCGTCGTTGGACAATCGAACGGCGATCTCGTATTGCTCCTGCCCGGCGGCCAGGTTGATAGCCTCAAACAGGCTGCTGGTGATGGTTCCGAGCGCCACGCCGGACTTGGCATTTTTCTGCGCAGCGCCCAGCCGGTCCACCAGCTCGCTCCAGAATTCAATCTCATAGTCGTTGTTTATTTCCGACAGCGCAGACAATACAACATTGCCATCGCCATTGCGGGCTCCCAGCTGGCTGGCTTGCTCCAGCAAGACGTAGCGCAGCGCTTCGTCTCCAGTCGAATAAGCATCGGTGACGAGCTTCCCGGCAAACTCCTGTTGATGAAGAAAGCCGGTGGCAGCAAAGTCATCGGCGTAGAGATCCAGTACCTTTTTACGAGCCTCCAGCAGGCTCTCTTTGTCGGGAACGGGCGCTTTGGCTGACGAATCGCTACCCAGCAGGCCGGTCATTTCGCTGAGCTGAACACCGGTCCCTACAACCAATTCCGGTGGCACGGGAATTTTGGCGTGTAAGTAATCATATTGACGAAAATTCTCTACCAATGTGTTGGAGCTGGACGAATCGCGACTTGCCAATGCAATCGCCAGGTCCCGGTCCATGTCTTCCTGTTTGGTGCTAAAACGCTCAACAGCCGGACCGCCTTCATCATCCGACGTTGGCAACCACTTCAACTCGATCGATTGATCGGAAATCCCCGACACCTTCACATTTCTGTTTCTAAACGACAGTGTATCGCCAAGCTGAACATCAACAGCGTTGCGCCGAGCGAGCTGCCAAAACTCCTCCAGTTGAGCCACAACCGACTCCACGTCGACCGGTTGTGAAAGCTGGCCGGCGAACTTCTCGACCTTAGGATAAAACTGTTTTACCAAATCGTACTTGCGATTGGCCAAGCCGACATAAATGGGCTGAAATTGCCGGTCAGCGTTGTTGCTTGGTTTGGCGATAAAGTCGGGCAGCTCGGGCAAGCGATCCGCTTCGTCCCAGGGTGCTATCGCCACCGCGTCGCCGCCAACGGCTGGCTCCATGGGGGTTTCGGTGCCCGCTGGTTTTTTGACCAACGGTTCGGATTGGTTGTAGGTTGCCGCGCCAGCTATTTCTAGCGTCGGGGGATTGGCTGACCCGACACCCTGCAACTGAAGACCGTCGATGACGGTCGTGGAAGGCAGCAGTGAGATTTCGAGAACGGTGCCGGCTTTGCCGTGATCGACGTTGCCGTCTATGGCCGCTTTGATCGCTGCGGAGCTGATCGGGATAGGCCATTCCCTGGAGGCAGGCGACGTGAGGTCTGGGCTGATCGTGTACTCGGTTGCCCCGGACGCGTCGTATCGGTCATAGGGACGGTTCCCGTTCGTGTTCGTCCATGCGGTGCCCGAATGTTCGAACACCTTGTACTTCAGGCTGTCGTAGGTTTCACTGCCGAACTGGTTGACGTAGAGATTAAGCGTCGCACTGTCTATATCGGCGGACGACACAGACGATGCGACCGTGAACAGGAACCCCGGTTGCTGCCGCGCTGTGGCGACGTGCATTTCGAGGCCGACAATCTTGCTGGACAGATAGGTAGTGGTAGTCGTTCGGCGTCGGGATGATGCGGCGGCATCACATGAAAGCGAGAGAGGCATGCCAGCCACGGCCCGCTTGGTCAGCACACCTTGATACCTGGGATCGTTAGCAACGATCTGTCCGTCAACCTCTCGAAAGATGGTTTGGCCCATTGCGACCTGGTCGCCATCCTGCTGCCAGTTATCCTTCATCGCGGTTTTTCCATGTGACGAAATGCCCGTGAACCTCCCGTCCGGATGAAAGCGCACGTCGGTGTAAACAACCCTGTTGCTCCACTCGATTCGCCACACGCCATCCATTAACTTCTCGGCGATTGACTGCTTGGCCTTGTACTTAACCGGATCGCCGTCGTCGCCCACTTTTTCTGGCGGCCGCTCTGCCGGGTCGTCTGGCAAGTTGGCGGCG
Organism: Mariniblastus sp.; assembly: GCA_014237975.1. Lineage (GTDB taxonomy): Bacteria > Planctomycetota > Planctomycetia > Pirellulales > Pirellulaceae > Mariniblastus. The sequence continues at coordinate 2,017 of JABACA010000085.1, forward strand.
TTTGGGGGATTCGACAAATCGGGCTGGGGCGGCACCGGTTCCGGCTCGACCGTGTCCGGGTCTTTTGGCTGAGGCAGCCGGGTGTCGCCACCGCCGGGGCTGTCGGCCAGCTCGGTTTTGAACCAGCTCGAGTTAATCAGGAAATAGGCTATGATCACCGCCGCCAGGCCGCCGATCCAGCCGGCCAGATCGAACCAGAACCGTCTCGACTTTTTCGTTCGATAGGAAGCGGATGACCCGTCAATGATCTTGGCCGTCGCAACCAACGAGGGAGGGCGTTTTGTTGTTATATTCAGCGATCCGGTTCGCAGTCGATGATCATAGTCCGCCCGGCTTTGCTCGTTTAGCAAACACCTGCGGGCCACCGCCAGTTCATTGAGAAGCGCCTGCGACACGGCCGCATTGGGCCCCGTCTGAAAAGTACGGACGTGCGACATCTGCCGATCTGCCGCACCGTTGATGACCTCGGGATCGGATTCAAAAAGATCCAAACCAAGCAGCCGGTAATGGCTGGGCGGTCGCTCCGGGTCACGAATACCTAGCCACTTGAGATACGGATCAAACGATTCAGACATAATTCAAGAAACCCAAACGGCAAGTCGACCTTTTCGGTTCACATTGTATTCATTTCACGTTTTGATTCAAAACCGATAACGCCCGTTTCAGGTGGAATTTCAACTGAATTCAGGCAGCTTTGGCAGGTGAAGGATGGCAGGAAGACGCCAGCAGATGACATTTACCGAAATTTGAATTAAGTTCATAAGGACCGAAAAGGCAATCAGCCGCACAAGAGGAGCCCGTTGATGCGACCCATTTTAGTTTTAATATTACTGGCCACTCCCATGTTTGTGTCCGCGGCCGGCCAGTTACAGCCAGGCCTGCTCGCCCAGCAGGCGGATCGCTGGTGGGGCGACGCGGTACAGTCACGGTTGGTGTTGGCCGGTCAAAACAAATCGGAGCTGGTACACGCTTTGAGCCGGACGGCAAAGGATCAGAGAGCGGCGATCGCGTTTGTCATTGAAAACATGCCGCAGCGCGACCTGCAATCACTGACGGCCGATTTTCTGGTAACAGAAGTTCAAAAGGCCTGCGAGATTCAAGACAAGGCGACGTGGAAAATACCGGAAGACCTGTTTTTGAATTATGTTTTGCCTTATGCCAATGTGGATGAACCCCGCGAACCGTGGCGAGCGAGCTTGAACGCTATTTGTCGGCCGCTGGTCAAGGACTGCAAGACACCCGGTGAGGCAGCCCAGCGGCTGAACGAAAAACTGTTTGGTGAAATCCAGGTTAAATATTCCACCCAAAGAAAAAGGGCCAACCAGGCGCCCAGTGAAAGCATCGAACAAGGCCTGGCTTCCTGCACCGGGCTGTCGATCCTGTTGGTCGATGCTTGCCGCAGTGTTGGAGTGCCTGCCCGGTTGGCGGGAATCCCCAGTTGGCCCAACAAGCAGGGCAACCACACCTGGGTCGAAGTTTGGGATGATGGCTGGCATTTCACCGGCGCGGCCGAGCCAAACGGGCAGGGCCTGAACCACACCTGGTTCCAGGGAGATGCGGCTTTGGCCAAGAAAGATTCAACGCTCAGCGCCATCTACGCGGTCAGCTTTAAAAAAACCGACACCGTGTTCCCGATGGTCTGGTCGCGCGACCCGGACAACCCCGTGTATGGTGTCAACGTAACTGACCGTTACACAAAGAAGTCAAACGATCTGGCCGAGGGGAAGTGCCGGGCCTCGATCCGGGTTTGGAATGCGGATCGAAGTCAACGACTGGCGGCCAAGGTGCAATGCTCCCCTTGTGAGTTTCCCTCTTTCGACTGGTCCGGTTTCAGTAAGGCGGCAACGGCCGATATGAACGACATGCTGTCGTTCGATCTCGACCAGGATCGGACGTTTGTCCTGTTGATCGAATTCGACGGAAAGCAAACCCGGCATATGTTCCACGTGGGCGACAAGTCGGAGCAATTGGTCGAAGCCGTTTTTATACCAGACGAGTTAACGGTTGCCGATCAACGGATGGACGAGGAGGATTCGACCGTCGAGCTGGATCGACAGATCGATTTGTATTTTGCCATCGACACACCACGAGACGCTCCGAAATTTGAGTTCTCGGCCGCGGCCCAAAAAGCGTACGCTGCCAACCCGGCCGCGATGAGAAAGCGAATCTGGCAACGCTATTTGCGGTCCGGTTTTGTTCAAACAAACCTGAAGCCGGATTTTGACAAGAACCAGGTACAATTCAACGAACACCTCAGCCCGTACACGGTCAAAGAAGTGGGCAAACGGCCCGAGGGCGGCTGGCCGCTGTTCATCGCGATGCACGGTGGTGGCGGCGCGCCGGCTCAGGTGAATGACAGCCAGTGGAAAATCATGCAGCGCTATTACAAGGACCAGTCGGGCGTCACGGGGTACAAATACCTGGCGCTGCGGGCGCCCAACAATACCTGGAACGGTTTTTATGCCGACTACGTTTACCCGTTGATTGAAAACCTGGTCCGCCAAATGATCGCCCTGGGAGACGTTGACCCCAACAAGGTATTTATCATGGGCTATTCCCACGGAGGCTACGGCGCCTTTGCGATTGGACCCAAGATTCCTTATCGTTTTGCCGCCGTGCACTCCAGCGCGGCCGCACCGACCGGCGGTGAAACGTCGGCCAAAACACTCCGCAACACCCGGTTTACATTTATGGTCGGCGAAAACGACAACGCCTATGGTCGCCGCGAGCGGTGCGAGGCGTTTGCCAAACAGATTGAACAGCTTAAGCAAGACCACCCGGACGATTACCCGGTTGAGTTTTTGTTCAAGCCCGGGTTTGGCCACGGGGGCCTGCCCGATCGTGACATGATCGCCGCGATGTATGACTACACGCGACTCAACCAGCCAAAAAACCTGACTTGGCAAATGACCGACTCGGTCGTCGATCATTTCGATTGGCTTTCCGTGGAAAATCCGGGCAAAGGGAAATCGATCGAGGCCGCCATTGACGGCAACCGGGTCAAGCTGTCGACCGAAAACCTCGACGCCGTGACGGTCTGGCTGGATGCCCGGCTCATTGACCCAAACCAGCCGGTTACCATCGAAGCCTTTGGCAAAACCAGAGAAGTCGTTTACAAACCAGGCTTGAAGCAATTTTGCGAGTCGCTGAGGCGAACCGGCGACGTCCATCTGTCGTATGACTTTAAAGTAGACCTGGCAGCCGAGGCGGCCGAACAATAGACGCCGGGATGCGGCTGTTAGCAACAGAAGGGGCACTTGATGATTGACAATCGATGGAACCGGACGATCGCACTGGTCTTGCTGACAGGCTTGCTGGCCGGGTGCTCCAAGGACCAGCCCACAGCGCAACCAGCGGACCCGCCCACAGCGGAGCCAACCGACCAGTCAGCAGGGCAACCAACCAACCCGGCCGCGGCTGCCCCGGCCGCGGCTCACAACCGTGCCAACCAGCTGGCCGACGAGACCAGCCCCTATCTACTGATGCATGCGCACAACCCGGTCAACTGGCGGCCCTGGAACGAGGAGTCGTTGGCGCTGGCCCAGCGCGAAGACAAGCCGATCTTTTTGTCGATCGGCTACTCCAGCTGCCACTGGTGCCACGTGATGGAACGCGAATCGTTTCTGGACGACGAGATCGCCGCCATCCTGAACGAAAACTTTATCTGTATTAAAGTGGACCGCGAGGAACGGCCCGATGTGGACGCGATTTACATGGAATCCTTGCAGGTGCTCAACCGATTAATGCAGAATGGTCGTGGCGGCGGTTGGCCGTTGTCGATGTTTTTAACACCGGACGCAAAACCGTTTTTTGGGGGGACTTATTTTCCTGCCCGCATCGGAGACCGGGGAGCCACTGTCGGCTTCCTGACGATTCTTCAGAAAATCACCGAAGCCTGGAAAGACCAGCGGGATCGAGTGATCAAGGACGCCGATGTCATTACCGAGCTGACCCAGCGCGCGCTGGCGGGACAGGCGCTGCCGGAAAATGTTGCGATTCAGTCATCCTGGACCACGCTTGCCCAGCAAGGCTTAAAAGAGAACTTTGATCCGGAATATGGTGGCTTTCGTTTTGACGCTGAAAACCCTCGGGTTCCCAAGTTTCCCGAACCGTCCAACCTGTACTTCCTGATCGATCAGCTGCAACAGGATCCGGACAATGCCGAGTCCAAACAGATGCTGGTCACGACCTGCGAGCGGATGATGATGGGCGGTATCTACGATCATTTGGGCGGCGGCTTTCACCGCTACAGTGTTGACCGGTACTGGAACATTCCCCACTTTGAAAAAATGTTGTACGACAACGGGCAGCTGGCGACCGTTTACAGCGAGGCGTACGCGCTGACGGACCGGCCCGATTTCAAACGGGTGGTCGAGGGGATCCTGGAATATACGGACCGTGAAATGCGGGACGAGTCGGGCGCTTTTTACTCGGCGCTGGACGCCGAGAGCGAAGACGAGGAAGGAAAATTCTATCGCTGGGACCGGGCAGAAATCCAGGCCGCGCTGACGGACGACGAGTACCAGCTGTTTGCCTCGGTTTACGGGATCGATCAGCCCCCCAATTTCGAAGGCGAATATTATGCGCCCCAACTAAAAACCAACTGGTCCGATACGGCCCAACCGTTGTCGATGACCGAGGATGAGCTGGAGCAAAAGCTGGCCCCCATTCGCAAGAAACTGTTCGACATTCGCGCTCAACGGGCCCGCCCGCTGACGGACAACAAGATTCTGGCCAGCTGGAACGGGCTGATGATTCGCGGCTATGCCGATGCGGGGCGGGTGCTGAAAAACCAGGCGTACATCGACACGGCCAGCCAGGCAGCCGATTTTATCCTCGACAAAATGGTGGATGACCAGGGTCGATTAATCCGAACTGTCACCGACGGGCAGGGCAAGCTGAACGCCTACCTGGAGGACTACGCCTGTTTGATTGACGGGTTGCTGGCACTGCACCGGGCCACAGGCCAGGCGAAGTGGATCGAGGCGGCTGATAAAATCCAGCAGAAACAGAACGAGCTATTCTGGGACGAACCGCGGGGCGGTTATTTCTATACATCCGGCGACCACGAAACGTTGTTGGCGCGAACCAAGAAACAGGTCGACGGCGCAATGCCATCGGGCAACAGTGTGGCGGCCGGAAACCTGCTCTATTTGGCGGACCAGTTAGAGCGGCCCGAGTACCTTGAACAGGCACGACAATGCGTGATTGCCGCTTCGCCCCTGATCGAACGAGCGCCGACTGCTGCGCCCCGCTTGCTGATTACGGCCGGCGAACTGTCTGGCGATAGCGAAGAATAACGGCTGGGCCTGTGCATCACCCGTGGTGGAAACGGACCCGTGTTGTCTAGGACGGCTGTTGGAACCGGCCGAACCGTTTTGCGACAACAGCATGCATCCGGAGAGCCAGTCCTGTTAACATCACTCCAACTCCTTTACTGCTCTCCATGCCATATCAAAAGCCGTTTTCAAATCGGCTCCCGGCGCGGAGTCACAGTTGGCGATGGTAATTCGGCCAAATGGTTGCCGCCCTTTTTTTACGGAATCTTTGGGGCCACTGACCGTATAGCCGTGGGCCCACCGATTGACGGTAATGCTCTCCACATCCCGGTCCACGTCAAACAAGTCCTTCGGCAGCATGCCGTCTAAATGGGCTCGGATCTCCTCTTCATAATCTGAAAAGTCCGTGTCCAACATCATGTATCTCGCTTGCTGGTATTGTTCCTGTTCCGGCGCACCGTAGGTTTCCCCGTAAGGACAGCTGATCATCTGGAGAACACACGGTTCGTCGGGTGTCTTGGTATACTCGTAACCGCCCATGCTCACCGGAAAGTCCATGAAAACGACCTGGTGCATGTTTCCAGGCGACATGGCCAGCCCCAACTCCAGCTCCTTGAACGCTCTCCAGTTTCTTAGTCCCACGCTCGAGTATTGCAACGGGCTTTTCATTTGCAGGCTCAGCGCCTCGGCCTGTTCTGTTGGAAGACCGGAAACGATATACGGAATAATCATGTTGTAGCAGGCCATCACGACACCTTTGCCCCGTACCCGATACGACCGGTTGTCGTTGATGTAGTTGACGATCACCTCGCTCGAACTGTCGGGGTCACCGCCATGGCGAACGTTCACCGCCGTGCTGTTCAACCGGATGCGCACCGCATTGCCAGGCTTGTCCAGCTCGGCATAGTTGAACTTTGCCAAGACGAGCTCCTCGGCGTTTCTCCCCTCTGCCACGGCAGGAATCATCTTTTTCACCATCGCCCGCGTAACGCCCGCATTGCCACCGGGAAAATGATAAATGTAAGGATTCTCTTCGTCGTAGACCGCCCTGGGAGGAAAGCCCAGGGCTCCACAACCCTTGGCTCCCGCAATGCTCATTAATTCGGTGGGCGAGCTTGCCCAGTCCAGCCCCGAATTCCTCGCCATTCTCAATACGCCAGGATCATCTACGCCCAGATCGTTTTTTAGGTAATCAAAATAGTTGGTCTGGCGAATGTATCTTGGCAGCTCGTTTTTCGGCACGTCGATCGCGTGCAGTCCACCGCCAAGAACCCGCAGCAGCTGTTCTTTGCCTCGCGCGCTTAAGGGAGCTTGTTGTACTGCCTCTTCGTTGGTTAGCTTGCCGCTCATAACGATCCCCTCCACGTAGTTGGGATAATTACAGAAAGGATGCAGCACCACCTTGTCTTCGCCAAAGACGGCTTGGTTGAAGTAAGTCCCGGCCCTTAAGCCGTTCCTCTTATAGAAGTCGCGGTCATAGGCCGTTTCGAATCGCTCGGTGTCTACGCCAATGTCCTCCAACAGCCTGTTGACGGCGCGACTGGCATGCTTTGGTTCGACGATCGATTGGGAACCGCCGTAGGAGATGAGCGTTTTGCCATTGACCGTATGCTCAGTCCGCTTGGCGTGCCCCCCGAAATCATCGTGGTTGTCCAGGATAAGAATTTTTTTGTCGGTTCCGTGTTCTTGTTGATAGTAGTAGGCCGCCGCCAACCCGCTGAGTCCGCCGCCAACGACGATCAGGTCGTATTCCTCATTCAGTTGAGTCGTGGGCCCCCAATCCGTTCTGTCTTCCAGCGCCCTGCCGTGCGCGTGAATGTTCGATCCGGGGTGACTGCCGCGCAGCCCGGTCAGTGCTGGTGGGTAATAGGAAGGGGCCATGGCTGCCATGGCAGCCTGGCCGGAACCTGCCAAGGGAAGCATCGAGGCTCCAGCGGCCATCAACGTTCCATTGACAAAATCTCTTCTTGTTATCTTGCTCATTTCCCTCGCGCCCCTTTTAGGAACTGTCTGGCCGACCATGCTTCTTCGTTGGCGTTTTCTGGAAAGGCCTGAACTTAGGATAAAGAATAATTTCATCCTTAAAAAAAGTATGTTGTTTCTTCTTGTGATTTTTCAGATCTATTGAAAAAACATTCAGTGCAGAGCCTTTCTCCTGGGAGACGAAGTACACGCGATCATTTTCTTCACATGAAAAAAAAGGAAAAAATTCTGGCGCTTCTTTGGTGTTCGTCAAATTAGCGAGCCCCGTGCCATCCATTTTTATCATGTATAAATCCTGATTCATCATGAAAACATAAATTTTGCCATTGGGCGAAATGGCCGGGAAGATTCCGCTCCCGACACTCTCGTTGGTCATTTCTTTAATTTGAAATCGTTTCCTTAGATTCGTTCCATCCGGGTTCACCGTATACACAGATTGATAGTCATATTCTTTTGAACTGGCTTTGGGGTCATCGCGAGATGTCCAAAACGATATCGACCCATCCGGGTGGCTTAGTGGAAAAAAGTCCCAATGCTTATGCTGGGTCAGGTTGGTCATGTTGCGACGGTCTTTAACCAAGTAGATTTCCGCATTCCCTTCGCGATTTTTAGTAACGCAAACCAGCCGACCGTCAGGGTGCCAATCCAGAACTCCTTCGGGCAAATCGCCTTCCGGCCTGGTTATCTGTCTTATGTTATTTCCGGTTTGAGCATCCATCGCATAAGTCGCCACCACTCCCTTTACGCTACCTGTGAAAGCAATCTTCTTGCCATCGGGCGAAAAGATCGGCCACGTTGCTGTTCCGTCCTCAACCGTAACCAACTTTGTCTTTTTAGAGAAATCGGTAAGTAAATAAATGCTTTTGTCGACAGGATTGAAATAGGCGATGGTTTTCTTTTGCAAATCCGGCCGTTTCTTTTTATGGGGCGTTGTGCTGCCGGGCTGAGCCCGATTTTCTTGCTGATCTTGTTTAGACGAAACGGGTCCGGCCCAGCCGATTATGAAAAACGACGCAATTGCGAATGAGTTCAAAAAAACAGGTCTGAACGGCATAGAGATTCTCCTGCTCTAGTTTCCATTACTAACAACCAACAACTCTACGATGGTTTGGCAACACGGAAGAAGTGCGAAAGGAGCATTATACAGCTACGCCAGACGCCTCAGTAGCGCGCATACGAGCGGCGCCAGAGAAAACAGTCCGCGAGAGCATCGGGGAGCATTTACAAGAAAGGCTGAGCGAGACAGATGAGCCTAAACGGCGGGCGAGAGCGCTAGAAATGCACCGCCAAGCCGCTTAATCCCGATAATAATGCCCGCCAACAACAAACAGCATGATGATCACCAGGAACAGGGGCAGCCAAAAGGCGAGAACAAATACGCTTAACAGCAACAGCGAGAGTCCCAGGTTGTCCCAACACCCCCATGAATGGTTTGTTGGCTCGTTCGTTGTTTGCGACTTGTCGGACAGATATTGCGCAGCCACCACACACAGGCCAAGGACGACGGGGGTTGTGATCCACAAGGATGGAGGCAGGTGTTCCCACAGATAATTCAACAGGTAATAGCGCCGACGCCCCCAGCCAGACCGACCGGAAGGGTCAGGTTGATTTTTAATGGTTTTTTGGACATCAACATTACCTCCCATGTTTCAAGGTAAAAAAGCTCGACTACTGGGTAGTAACAAGAAAGGGAAAAAGCGCAACAGGAATTTTTCGAAAACCGGGGCGGAAGGTTTTTTGCGGCCCATTTTGTGTTGCAGAACGAAGACGGGCGTTGCATCGGGCTGCCAGTGGGTAATAACTTTACCTGAAAACCGAGGAAATCCCGTTTCTTGGTAGATATTTGTGTGTTCTATTGATCGTGTATCAGGCGCCCAGTTGGCGCCGCCGGGACCGGACGGTTGTGTCGGACAACGAGTTGCACGCGCTGGACGTTGCGTTATGAACAGACGACAGTCAAAACGATCGGGAGCAGCCTGTTTGTTGTTGGCGATGATGTTCCTCTGCAGCCAGCCGGCCGCCGCAGATATCGTGGCCGTCCTGTTTACCGGGTTCAACCCGGAAGACCACGGCGGAATGGACATCTTCAAAGAGGACCTGGACTCCCGCTTTGCGGAGGACTATTCGACCTATTCGTTTTCCAGCCAGGTGTTTGCCTACAGCGAGCGGCAGGAGGCCTTTGATTACGTCAGTGACTTCACCGCCATTGACCAGCTGTTTGTGGTTGGACATAGCTGGGGAGGCAACGCCTTGATTCGCCTGGCCGAGGAACATCTCCGACCGGCCGGCATGTCGGTGGATGCGACGTTTCAGATCGACTCGGTGGATATTTTTGACTTTGGACTGGAAGACAATATACTGCCGACCAACGTGGTTGCCGGCTACAATTATTATCAGATTGCAACCGGCCTGTTCGAGCCGGGTGGTGAGCAGAATGTGATTGGCGCGGTCAATATCAATGTCGAGGAGTTGTTCAACGACACCTCGATTACTCATACCAGCATCGACAACGACGAACGATTGCATGACTTGATCTATTCAAACATGCAGTTGTCGCTGGTTCCCGAGCCGGGAGCGCTGACACTAACCGGCTGGGCCGCACTCATCCTGGCCGTCCGCCGCCGGCGGCGGTTGCCAACCAGTTGCCCGTACGGTTAAACCGCGCGGCCCCTTTTTGAGAAACCTTTACCCTTGGCCGGTGTACAAAGGCCGCCAGCCGCGAATCCCTCGTATGTTCTAACTGGAAAACCGCCGATGATGTTACCGACCCGATTGATCGCCTGCTTACTGATGGCCACTCCCGCCTTTTTGGTTCAGGCGGATGCCCAGGAAAACCAGCCCGAAGCGATTAAACAAGCGACTCTGGGAAATACAAAAAACGTCCATCGAGCGGGAGACCTTTTTTTCGCGGGCCAATTGACGGCAGACGACATCAAGCCCATCGCCGCTGCCAAGGTGAGTCGCGTGATCACGTTGCGAACCGATGGCGAGATTGACTGGGACGAAAAAAAGGCGATTGAGGCAGCCGGCATGACCTTTATCCAAGTACCGTTTCGGTCCCCCGAATCGCTAACCGACGACGTGTTTGACAAGATTCGAGAGCTGCTTCGCGATCAAACTTCAACCACCTTGTTCCATTGTGGCTCGGCCAACCGGGTGGGCGGCGCCTGGCTTCCCTATCGCGTTTTGGATGAAGGCGTGCCGCTGGAAAAAGCACTGACCGAGGCGCGAGAGATCGGATTGAAAACACCCTTCATTGAAACCAAGGCGCTCGACTACATCCAGCGCAAACAAGCCGCCCCGGAGATGGACGGCGAGCAAAGCGTGAAACCCGGAATCAACCAAGGCTTCAAGGATCCGGATCTCGATGTCGACAAAATGGTTGAGCGGTTCGAGCTGGAGAGTCGCGAGGTGTATGTTGCCCGCAACCAGATCATCGATGCGTGTGACATTAAACCGGGCAGCAGGGTGGCCGATGTGGGTTCGGGGACGGGGCTGTTCACGCGGCTGTTTTCCACATCGGTTGGAGAGAACGGCTGGGTGTTTGCCGTCGACATTGCCCCGCGACTGGTGGAACACGTGGTCAAGCAGTCGGCCACCCAGGGCCTGGACAACATTACGGGTGTCGTCTGTGCAGAAAACAGTATTGGCCTGCCGGACGATTCGGTCGATCTGGTTTTCATTTGTGATACGTATCATCACTTTGAATTTCCCAAATCGTCCCTCGCTTCGATTCACAAGGCGTTGCGACCCGGCGGCCGCCTGGTCGTGATTGACTTTAAGCGAATCGAGGGGAAGACCCGCCAGTGGCTGATGGATCACGTGCGGGCTGGCAAAGAGACGTTTCGGGCGGAGATCCAGGATGCGGGTTTTGCGCTGGTGGAAGAGAAAAAGATCGCCGACTTTAAGGAAAACTATTTTCTCCTGTTCCGCAAAAGCAAATGATCGGCTGGACTTGGTCGTAACGCGAGCAAGGCCGCCTCATCACGGTAGCGAGTGGGCCGCCTGGCACAAGTTGCGAAGTTTGGCGAGCGCCCGCTGGCGGCCCAGGATGCCCAGCCCACAGTCGGGCGCGGCCACGAGTCGGTTCGGTTCGATATGGTGTCTGCCAGTTGCGCGTATGAATCGCGGGGCGCCTTGGGGTAGTCTTCCCGGTCGATCTTGTCCGGATAGCCACAGCAGATGTGAACGGTGCGGGTTACTTGGGCGGGGCAGTCATGAAAGGCTCGCTCCAGGTTTTCAATTCCATAGTCTAGCGCTCTTTCTGGATAGCGGGCAAACAGCGGTTCGTCGATTTGGATGTGGCGACATCCGGCGCGGGCCAAGTCGTGTACCTCGCAGTTGAGCGCGATGGCAATATCTTTACCCAGCGCAGCGGGGTCCTGGTAAAACGTATCGGCCAGTGTATCGGCAACCGTCAACGGCCCCGGCATGGTGATCTTGACCGGCCGGTCGGTGTGTTGTTGCGCGCGGCGCCAGTCGCGGACCAGGAATTTTTGTGCGACACGCACTGGGCCGCGAACGGTCGGCAAGCGGGCGGTGTAATTCCCGCTTCTGACCGGCTGCTCGGTCAGGTTTTCAAAATCGATCTGGTCCAGGTGACGGCAATGATAGTGAATATAGTTTTCCCGGCCCACTTCGCCGTCGGTGGGGATGTCGATCCCGGCGTCGACCTGGTCCTGGACCGCATCGCGGGTGGCCCGGTCGAGCATCACCTCGGCCTCTGCGCCCAGTGCCCGCATCGCTGCCAGCCAACCGCCGGTCGGGTCCGGCTGGTCGAGGTCATCAAACCAATCGGGTAGAGCCAGGTAGCCTGGCTTGGGATAAGCGCCAATGCAGGTAGTGGTTAAGCCCATGAAAGAAATTGCCCGTTAAAAGGTTCATTTACCCAGTTTCAAAATCATCTCACACAGCGGAGCGTTGAGACAAGCGGGTCGTATGAAAAAGTTCACGAGGCCAGCGGGCAGGCTGGCCCCGTGCAAAATGGGAAACATTCTTTTTAACAGCCAGTCGTTTGCGAGTACCTGGCCGCCTTCTGCTTAGCCCCCGTTGCGACGGAAGAGCCGGCGGCGTCTTTGGCCATCAGCCTTCTCGTCCGCCTTGGGGTCAGCCTGGTCATCCGCCTTGGCGTCAGTTTCAGGGAACATCGCTTTGCGCATTTCGATGAGACGCTTTTCGGCATCTTCTTTGGAAATCTTGCCCGCTTTGACTTCAGCTTCGATTCCGGCGGCCGCTTTCATGTAGCGATTTTTTTTGCCTTCCATCTGGCGGTCAACCTTTTCCTTGCCCGCTTTGTCTTTGTTGTTGCCCCCTTTTGATTTGTCCTCAAATTCAGGGAACATGTCAGCCCGCATTTGGCCCAGACGCTTTTTGGCGTCTTTTTCCGAAACTTTGCCCGACTTGACCGCATCCAGGATGATTTTTTCTGATTGCTGAAAAACCTTTTTTCGGGCTTCCAGCGACGCCATCTCCTTGCCGTTTTTGGTTTTCGATTTGTTGTCCCGGAGCTGGGATTTCGTGCCCGTCTCGGGGAACATCGCTTTGCGCATTTCGATCAGTCGTTTTTCCGCGTCTTCCTTGCTCACTTCACCCGCCTCGACGGCCGCTTCGATCCGCCGTGCTCCCTCCTGGTAACGCCGCTTGAGGGCTTCCATGTCCCGGCCGGCTCCTCGCTTGGCCTTGTCTTGGTCGGGCGTTGGAAACATCGCTTTGCGCATTTCGATCAGTCGTTTTTCCGCGTCTTCCTTGCTCACTTCACCCGCCTCGACGGCCGCTTCGATCCGCCGTGCTCCCTCCTGGTAGCGACGCCTGAGAGCTTCCATATCGCGGTCGCCTCCTCGCTTGGCCTTGTCAGTGCCCTTTAAGGTCTCCAGCATGGCGCCCGCCTGGGCCCGCGAAATCTCGCCCGACTTGACCGCTTCGACGAGTCGCTTCTGGACCGCTTCGTAGTCCTGGGCGTAAACCAGCCCGATCGGCAAGACGCCGATGGCGAGCAAGAAGACGGCCAGGCACATCCAGTTTGATAATTTCAGGTTCGTTTGGGAAACAATCATCGTCAACCTCTTTTCCAGAATCCCGCCGCTGTTAATAGCACTTGCGACAGCCGGCGGGCGGAGTGTCGAAGTCGTTAATAATTCTGCCATGTTCAACAAGGAACGCGCGTATTGTTGTCTTGGTGCCCCAATCGTTTCAACGACCATTGCGTCGCAGGCAATCTCCTCGGTCGTTCTCAGTTGGCGTCGGGCGACCCACAGGACAGGGTTCCACCACAAGGCAATCCCCGACAACCACTCCAGCCAGCGCACATAATAATCTCGACGTTTCACATGGGCCAACTCGTGAGCCACAATCAAGCGAAGTTCATCGCCAGCGAGGCCCTCGATGGCCAGCTGCGGGATGACGACCAGTGGCCGCCCGCCGGTCCACCAGACAAAGGGCGAAAGGTTGGCCTGGGAGATGGCAACTCGCGGCAGGCGGCGGATACCAATTTGGTTAGCCACCTGGCGCACCAGCTTCGACAAGGCCTCGGTCGCCGGTAAAAGCTGGCGCTGCAAGCAGTAATGAAACCGGATCACTCGCAGCAGGGAAATCGCGAGCAACAGCGCACTGATCAACACCCAGGCGTAGGCCAGCCCCGGCAGCCAGATCGGCCCGCGGGTGCCGGCCGCGCTTTGCGGAACTGGGCGACTGTCCGTCAATTTGTTAGCCACCAAGTGATCTTCCAGTTCGGAAAGCGCGGGTACGGCCACCGGATTGTGTGCGGCAATCGCTCCCACTTCCAACAACGGGATGGCAAACAGGGGGGGAGTGATCATCTTGATTAACACCATGATCCAGAGCAGGTTGGCCAGCGAAGCGGCCCGGTAACGTTTCTGGATGAACCATGCGATCGCGGCCAGGATGGCCGAAACCAGAAGGTTGCTCAAGGTTGCCTGCAGGATGAAATCAGCCACGCGGAGGCACCTCCTCAAGCAGTTTTCTTAATCGCTTGATCTCCGCCTTGCCCAGTTTTTTCTCTTCCAACAGGTGGGTCAGCAGCGGAGCAATCGAACCGCCTGTCAGGTTGTTGGCCAGCGACTCCAACATCAAGCCGCCATAAGCTTCGCGGCCCATGTTGGCCGAGAACAGCTGGACGCCCAGGCTGCGATCCCGGTGGACGAACCCTTTTTCCTCCAAGCTTTGCAACAGCCTCTGCACGGTACCGTGCTGAGATTTTTTGGAACCACGGTACAGCTGTTCGCAAATCTGACGAGCCGTCAAGCGTTCGTTGTCCCACAACAATTCCATTATCGTGGTTTCAGCATTGGTTAATTTTTCGAGGCTCACAAAGCGTCCCTCAATGTTTCTAAAAGGGGGCGGGCCGCTTATTACGACCCGAAAACGTAAATATACGACAAATCACCGTATGCGTCAACCGGTCGTTGAATCATTGGATTCCCAGCCCTTTGCTGGTCTTTAGGAACGATGTCCTGCGGCGCGGGTTAAAACCGCGGCCTTGTCGTAAAAAACCAAATTTAAGAGCCCTACCTAAGTGTATCCCGTCTAACATGGAACGCTGCCCGGCCCGGCAGCGATCAGGCCTTTGCCCGGCCCGTTTCGCCGCCGCCGTGCTGGTCGTCACCATGAATTCGAACCATTGATACGAATGAGAGTTTTATTATGTCACGCCGAAACACGCTGAATTTCCTGGCCCTGTTGTTCGTGTTGGTCGGGTCGTTTGGCTGTCCTTTTTCAGTTTCGGCCAAATCGATCATCTCCGGGTACATGTACACCGACCCTACGGGTGTCAAAAGCGTTCCACTCCTTCAAACAATGAAACCGAAGGCAATTGGAAACGTGTACCTCAAAGCGGCTGATATCGACAAGAACGGGGTGGTTCATGAGAAAGTCGACGGGGGCCATTTTTATCCCCACGCCTGGTCCGGTTCGTCGAAGCCAACGTTCACCGCGCTGATCAATGTCGACTTGAATATCAATTGGAATTCTGGCAACCCATCGACCAGTTTGACGAGCAAACTTTCCGCAAATCAGTGGACCCGTGATTACACAGGGGGTATCACGGTCGACGCCGAGTTTCCCGTAGGTGTCGACAGTTTTGATGGAAACTGGATCGCTTTTTTGACAGACCTGCGGATATTCGCAAATAATGCCGGACAGGATTTCAGCTTCTATCTCTCGCCAAAGTACCTCTCGCCGTCCCGCTATACGACCGCTGCGCAAAACTTAAAAGACGTTGCCAGTATTTTGGGACAATCGAAGACGCAGCTAAACCGAGCCCTCTTTCCGGTTTACACGGACACGGGTACGAGCGTGACGGGTCAGACACTCATTGACGCTGCAACAGCAATGAAAAACCAAAAGAACCATTATCAATGGATCCACGATATCAGCCAAACCACCACAAACTTCGCCGAGGGAATGACCTTGGCCCATGCCGCCAACCACCAGGCGGGGTACGTCCCAAACGGTGCTTCTGTTTACCAATATACCGCTGGAGAAAAGATCACGGGGAATATGAAGGCCAACCTGGCGGCGCTAGTCGGGAACCCCAACTCGGTTGCCCCCGAACCGACGACCATGTTGATCTGGTCGATGCTGGCCGGACTGGGCATGACGTTTCGTAGGCGGCGGTAGGGCACCCGGCACGGCAGACAACCATGCAGCCAGCGGGCCCCAGGACTTCGCCGGCTTTTTTTAGCCCTTTGGTTCATCCGAACTGCATCGACAGGTTGTCGGAGTCTCAGACGAGTTTGCCATACGATACTCGCCAGAAAGTCGACTTACTCCTTGCCGGGAAACGAACTCACATATTTGATTTTGAAGTCCGGAAACGAATCGACGATTTGAATTTTGAAATCGGGAAATGAATTGACGATCTGCCACTTACCCGATTTGTCAGGAAATGAGTTGACGATTTGGACTCTTAAATCAGGGAACGAGTCGACCACCTGAACTTTGTAATCGGGAAACGATTTTACGATCTGAATCTTGCCGTAGATCTTCGAGACATCAATCGTTGTCGCAGTCCTTGTGAGCTGGTGGGCCTCAGCAGCATCCCCACCCACC
Source organism: Mariniblastus sp. (assembly GCA_014237975.1). Lineage (GTDB taxonomy): Bacteria > Planctomycetota > Planctomycetia > Pirellulales > Pirellulaceae > Mariniblastus. Next base: position 18,345 of record JABACA010000085.1, read on the forward strand.
TGGGGCGGTTGAGACAAGGCAATTCCGGCAACGCACCCCAAGCCAATGCAAACAAGTACCACGATATGCGCGGCTCGCTTTTTCATCCTACTTAAGCCCCTCTACCAAAATTCAAAAACGGGATCTTCCTCTATCATTATACAGCCTATCAGGAAGTCTCTCTCCCTTTGCCGAATTATTGCCCAATTATTGCCCAATGGATTAGGCAATTCTTGTATTCGAGTGCACTTGCTTGTCGCAGGGGAACGATGTGGTAATTGGTTTTTACATCGTTCCCCGAGAGCTGCGAAGTTTCATTGGGTGTTGTTTATTCCGTGTCTTCAGGCTCGGACGTGGATTTTTGTTTGGCCGCTTGTCGTTCCATGGCTCGGTCTCTCAGCTCGTACCCCCAAGCCATGAATCTGATCCACAACATCAGCACCCATAAAATGCCATAAAAAGCAACGAAGATTGACAACCCGATCGTCAGCACCGGGTTGAGTTCGAGCGTCATCAGCCAGGCGGCCAAGCCGATCATCCCGCCCAACACCCACACGTTCCCGTTACAGACGGTGATCGGGAAGAAGATCGTCTTGAAGAGGATGATCAACGTATGGTCCAGCAGGTTTTTCTCCTCGTTCATCGCCCGGCGGAGGATAAAGTTGAACAAGGTCGCCATGAACAGGGCGCCCAGTAACATGGAGATCCCCCACGTTTGCCACTCATACGATTCGACGCCCGGTTCCAGCACGGCCCGGCTCGGCTTGTCCGGGTCGTATGCCACGGTGACCTCAGCGCCCAGCGGATAGCGCCCAACAACGCGATGTGGTCCATACCCGTGACCCCCAATCACGACGACATCGGCCTGGTGTTCGGTCCCCTCGACCGTGTAGACGTACTCGATCTCATCCGAATACGTGGTCCCCTCTTCGTCGGTGTGGGCCGTGACCTCCGAGGTGATGATCCGGCCGGCCACAACTGGCCAGCCGGCGCTGGCCCGCGCCCAGCCCAACTGGTACTGGCCGTAGAGCATGCACAACACCCCGATCGTGCCGATGACGCCCCAGATCAACAGCAGCGCGTGCCGCTGGGCGCGGCCCTCGGCCAGTTGTTTGTTGGGTTTCGATTCCGAACGATCGGGCATGATCGATGCGCCTTGTTATTTTGATCCTTAAGTCAGGCCAATCCGGCTCGCTGTTTATTGTGTGCCGTTT
>JABACA010000086.1 GCA_014237975.1 Mariniblastus sp.
GAGATTGCGGTGGGACAATTGGATCCTGGCCAGCAAGCGGATGTGGACCAGTTGTGGCGTGAAATCGACCAACAGGTTTTAACGTTCGATGTGCGACAACGTCTTGATCAAAACGGGTTTCTGGCAGGCCTCGTTGCTTCCCAGCCTCCCGCCATCTTGAACCGTTTGCTAGAGGACAAGACGGTGGATACTGCGGGCATGGAGCCATGGCAAATTCAATTCATCGAACAGGGTAATCAGAAAACGGTTCCGAGACTCATTTTGCATCAAAGAATACAAAATGGCCTGGGTGAAAACCATTGTGTACCCGTTTCGGACACGGCACCCCAGGCCAGTTGGATCGCAAAAGATGGACCGCGTCAAACCGCGGGGGAAGGCGAACAGGCACGAGGATTCATCCGACTGAGAACCTATCCAACCGGCGACAGCGGACTGCGACTGGTCGTCACTCCGGAAATTCGGCATGGCAAGTCCAAGGCCAGTTTTGGAGTTGCCGAGGGTTCGTTTACTTATTCGGCAAAACAGTCGTCACAGGTGTTAGACGAACTGAAATTTGAGGCACAGTTAAAGCCGGGGCAGACCTTGGTTTTGGGTGCAAATCGGCAATTAAGTGACCTGGGCGGGTTTTTTTTCGGCCCTTCAGGCGGTGCTGATTACGGGCAACGAGTGATTCTGGTCAGGTTGGTGCATTCCCAGCGCGACGATTTATTTGAATCTGGAGTCGATCGTGTGTCGACAAACAGTCTCTGATCGCGAAAATCTAGTTAGTTGAATCCCAACATCGTCTGGTAGAGGCCAGTGGCCTGCCGTGGTGAACAAGTGATTCAAGGCGAGGATTGCGGAACCGACCGCGTTAGCAGTTCGGTCTTTGCTTCAACGCTCCGACATACCAATTCTGTGCAAGACTGCGTGCTTGCTTCATTACAAACGGGAGTCTACTTCAATGCCCTTGGTACCCTTGCGTGTCATTTTAAATCATGCCGCCGAAAACAATTACGGCGTGGCGGCATTTAACGTCAATAACATGGAACAGATTCAGGCCATCATGGAGGCCGCCGAACAAACGGATTCCCCGGTCATCGTGCAGGCTTCCAGAGGTGCGAGGAAGTACTCTCAAGATGCCTACTTGAAACATCTGATGTTGGCGGCGGCGGAACTGTACCCACAAATCCCGATCGTGATGCACCAGGATCATGGAAACAGTGTTGAAACCTGTATGAGCGCGATTGATAACGGGTTTACCTCTGTGATGATGGACGGGTCACTTAAAGAAGACGGCAAAACGCCCGCGGATTATGACTACAACGTCAAGGTTACCGCAGAAGTGGTTGGGTTGGCGCATGCCCAAGGCGTTTCGGTCGAAGGGGAACTGGGTTGTCTTGGCTCACTTGAATCAGGCATGGGTGAAGCCGAAGACGGTCACGGGGCGGAGGGAGTTCTGTCGCGCGATCAGTTGCTGACGGATCCCGAGGAAGCGGAACGTTTTGTAGCGGAAACCAACGTGGATGCCCTGGCGGTTGCGATCGGGACCAGCCACGGTGCCTACAAATTTACCCGCCAGCCAGACGGTGAAGTCCTGGCGATGGACCGGATCGTAGAAATCCATCGCCGGTTGCCGAATTGCCACCTGGTGATGCATGGCAGCAGTTCCGTCCCACAGGAGTTACAGGATATCATCAACGAGTTCGGTGGAAATATCCGTCAAACCTGGGGTGTGCCCGTCAAGGAAATTCAGCGCGGGATCCAACATGGTGTCCGCAAGATCAATGTCGACACGGACAATCGCCTGGCCATTACTGGTGCGATTCGCAAAGTGTTCGCCCAGCATCCGGAAAAGTTTGATCCGCGCGACTATTTAAAGCCAGCCCGAGAAGCGATGAAACAGGTCTGCATTGCCCGGATGGAGGCATTCGGGCAAGCCGGTTGGGCTGAGAAGTTACGTGGAGCGATGGCTGTTTAACTCGTTTTCACCGGTGGTCTGATGGCAACCAAGTCGCCCAAGTCCTTGATAGATGTTGATGAACGTGAGCGAAGGTTGCTTGCACCCTACGCCATGTACAGCTCCGATTCGGCTGGCCGGGTTTTCCCCGAACCGGATCACCCGTACCGAGGACCGTTTCAGCGAGATCGTGACCGGATCCTGCATAGTTCGGCTTACCGGCGTTTGAGTGGAAAGATGCAGGTGTTCACCGGTGAAATGGGCGATTATCACCGCACGAGGCTGACGCATACCCAGGAGGTTGCGACGATTGCCCGCACCGTGGGACGTGCACTCATGTTGAACGAGGATCTCATCGAGGCATTGGCGTTGATGCACGATCTGGGGCACCCGCCCTATGGTCATGCGGGTGAAGATGCGTTGAATGAGTGTATTGCCGACGAGGGTGGCTTTTCACATAACCAGTTTGGTTTGACCATCGTTCAAGAAATCGAAGTGCGCTACAATGAGTACTCGGGTCTCAACCTTACTCGTGAAGTTCTGGCTGGGCAGACTTCGCGAGTCGATAAACAGGCGAAAGGGAAGCGACCACTGCTGGAAGTCCAACTGGTCGATGCGGCCGACAGTACGACCTATGACGCACATGACACCGATGACGCGATCAAACTGGGGCTAGTCTCGCTCGACCAAATGTCTCACCTTGGTTTGATTCGGGAGGGTTTGAGCTACGTCAAGAAACGATATGCCGGGTTAAGCAAAGAATTGTTGCGCAAGGCGATTGTCCATCGACTGGTAAATCACCAAGTGACCAGCCTGCTGGATTATACAGCCAGCCAATTGAAGGAACGGGCCTTTGAAAGCACGGCCCAGGTGGTCAACAGCGATTTTACGATCGGACCTGACCCCGCTTTGGCCGAACAGAAAAAAGAACTTGAAAGTTTCTTGTATGAAAACGTCTACCGGCATCCCCAGCTGATTCAAGTACGACAATCTGCCCAATTGCGACTCAAGAAGATGTTCCGTGCATATTGTAAAAACCCGGCATTAATTCCTGAAAAATATCGTCCTCGTTTCGAAAAAATCGGGGTTCGGCGGGTGGCAGTGGAATATATCGCTGGAATGACAGATCATTTTTGTGAAGAAACGCATCTCATGTTGTTTCCCAATGACTGAGTGGATTAGGCAAACAGGTGTACAGTTGGCACTGTCTCACTCTAGAATCATGATCGATTGAGCTTCTTGTTGGATCCCGTTCGCCGTTTTCGATTATTTTGAGGCGTTCGTCGTTGAGGTTGGTGGTTTTGTAATTCTCCAGAAATATTTATCCCGTGCCGGCATAATTTATTCAGGCCGCCACACGACATTTTTAATAGGTTGATAAGTTTATGGCACTTTGGATACTGAGGGCGTGTTTTCTAGTTGTTACCGTTGGCTTGGGACTTTCCCTCGCTCAAAACGCCGAGGTTGCGGATAGCAACTACGGCGTTTATGTGGTTGGTTTCTTTTCGATCGGTGCCATCTTGATGATCGGACTGGACGTTCTTGTTCGAAGAAAGCGGATTGACCTGATCACCAGTGTTTATTTTGGCTTGCTGATTGGTTTGTTCTTGACGTACATCGTCAGCCTTGCCTTGACGCCCATCTTTTTGGACATCAAAACGAAGGACTGGGCATTGAGCCAGAATACCCTGAAAACCCTGCTCACGTCATTTTCCGGTACGGCCATTTGTTATCTTTGCATCAGCGTCCTTTGGCAAACCCGAGATGATTTCCGGTTTATTATTCCTTACGTCGAGTTCACCAAGGACGTCAAAGGTGCCCAGCCTTATGTTCTTGATACGAGTGTTGTTATTGACGGCAGGATTGCAGATATCATTGAAACGGGTGTGATTGACAATCAGTTGATCATGCCTCGATTCGTTTTGGCCGAGTTGCAGGGCATCGCTGACAGTGGTGACAAAATGCGTCGATCTCGCGGCCGACGCGGACTCGATATATTGAATCGATTAAGAGGAAATGCCAAGATCGACTTTAAGGTCTATGACCGAGAGTTGCCAGAAATGGAAGGTCAGCCGGTCGATATGAAATTGTTGTTGTTGGCCCGCCACCTGGATGGCAAGGTAGTAACAGGCGACTTTAATCTCAACAAAGTGGCCAAGTTGCACAATGTCGCGGTGATTAACCTGAACGAAGTAGCCAATTCACTCAAGCCCGTTTTTCTGCCGGGCGAACAGGTTACGATTCGAATTGTAAAACAGGGTGAAGGACCGGGCCAGGGCGTTGGATACCTGGATGATGGGACCATGATCGTAATCGAAGACGGTCGCGATCATATTAACCAGACGGTAGACATCACGGTGACCAGTATGCTGCAGACAAGTGCTGGACGAATGGTGTTCGGAAAATTTGACAACGTTAGCTAACGCCGGGATGGGTTTCCCGGTTAAACAGTCTGCCGGGTAACGTCATTGGATGTTTTGCTGCAATCGAACTTGCCGCCGGCTGCGCAAGAAAAACGGTTTGTCGTAGCTGGCCGAGAGCAAGGATTGGTGTTTTGTGAGCCAGTCAACCATAAACCGATTGGGTTGAGCCGTTGGTTTTGTTGGGGTCCGGATCAACAACTTCTATTTACCCACTGTTTTAGCTGGTTACTTTCCATTTCGTGCCATATCGCGCGGTCTAAATTGCTTCAGCCGTTTCGTGTGTTATAATTACTGGTGTGATGGACAATTGTTAGTTCTAGCGGAGGGCATCGCGAATGCTGGATCCCCCAAAGCTTTTCCTCTGAGAATTTTGAAATGCAAAATTCTCGACGACTCATTAACCCGCAAATATTCTTTTTGACGCCCTGCCAGTTGAATAACCGGTAGGGCGTTGGATTTTCAGGTCCTCTATGGCCGACTCGGTTGGGCTTAATCAGGCTAAAGAAAAACTGGAATTCAGTCAGCTCCACTTGGCATGGCCGCTGATAACACCTTGACGAACCGGCCCCACGAAAATTTGGCCCGGACGGTCGTTGGTCGTTTAATTTTTCGAGCGGCGGCTTGGTGTTTTGTCTTGCTTGGAATCGGTTGCGTCGGGATGGGAGTCCGGCCCGCTGGCTTTTCTGATCATCAAGTGTACGTCGGCAACACGGCCCATCAACAGGTCCTTGCTGAGCGGATTGACTTTGGCAGCTTTACGCATTTCGGCGATCGACTTGGCCTGGTCACCGATCATGTCGTAGTACAATCCTGTGTATAGATGAGCGTAGTAAATCTGTATTGCCTTGGTGCGACCCAGGGCGGGTGTCGTACTGGCTGCTGCCAAAACATCTTTGACATCCCCGGTCCCGCCAAATAACTGATGGATTTGTTTCATCGGAACACGCCTGTCTTTGGTGATGGGAATAAAACTCTCGCGGGCTTTTTCCAGCCCGACAATCTTTGAATTGCACAGTAGATGCCAAACCGCGTTTTCAACGTCCTGGGTGTTGTATGACTGGTGTGTTTCAAACTGCTCCTTCCCGTCTTGGAAACGTTCGGCATAATACAAAGCCAAACCGCGCTGCCATAATTGGGGTTCGAGTTGCGGTTTTAATTCGATGATCCGATCGTAACTCTCGATCGATTGCTTGACGTTTCCCATCATGAAGCTTGCGTCAGCGACCAACATAACGGCAGGCAGTGACTTTGGTTTTTGCTTGATGATTTTTTGAGCGTGTTCCACAGCCTTCGCGTAGTTGCCTTCCTGGAAGTCTGCCAGCGCCGTTTGTTCCAGGTCCTGAGGTGAGGTTGTCTCGATTGTGATCGATTCGATTGATGTAACCGGTGTTTCCCACCCGCTGAAGAAACAAAGAACCGTCTGTATTAATAGAAAACAGTGTTGCATGGTATGGCTCAGTAAAAAACGGGGTTGAAAACAGGTGTTGCTGCCCATACGTTTCGTTATAAATGAGCAGGCGGATTCAGCAATGGGTAATATACAGGTTGTGTCACGCTCTGATTAACAGGAATCGTTTTTTATTGGTGAACCACGATTATGAAAATCGCCCTAGTGCAACAACATGCTACCTAGGACAAGCAGTCCAACTTGCAGCGAGGAATCGTTGCCGCCAAAGCGGCTATCCAGGCAGGCGCCAACGTTGTCTGCTTTGCGGAACTGGCCTTTGAGCCGTTTTATCCACAACAGCCTGCTGGTCAACAATACAAGGAACTGGCCGAAGCGATTCCTGGACCGACGACGGATCTGTTTTGCCAGCTGGCAGCCCGGCATCAGGTCGTTTTTGTGCTCAATCTTTTCGAGAGAGATGGCGAACAGACCTACGACAGTTCACCCGTGATTGATGCGGATGGTTCGGTTTTGGGAACGACCCGCATGACGCACATCACCGATTATGACTGCTTTCATGAGCGTGGATATTATCAGCCTGGGGATCGTGGGGCACCGGTCTACGATACGCAACATGGCAAGATTGGCGTTGCCATCTGTTACGACCGGCACTATCCCGAATACATGCGGGCGCTGGCCGTTGCCGGGGCCGAACTGGTGGTCGTGCCCCAGGCAGGTGCGGTGGGTGAATGGCCAGAAGGATTATACGAAGCCGAGATGCGGGTGGCTGCATTCCAAAACGGGTACTTTACAGCACTTTGTAACCGCGTTGGCGCGGAAGCCAAGTTGACGTTTTCCGGCGAGTCGTTTGTTTGTGATCCATTGGGGACCGTGATCGCCAGGGCAGGGCAGGGGACGGATGAGATTTTGTATTGTGACATCGATACGGGTCAGGTCGCTGAATCACATGCCCGCAAACTGTTTCTTCGTGATCGTCGACCGGAGCTATACGGCCAGTGGCATTAGGCCATGGTTGGCTGGCTAACCTTGAGCTTTCATCTATTCACCGGTGAACGTGTTGCAAGTGCAACGAGTCGATTTCGACCGTATCGAGTTTTCCGTTGCCCGTGGCATCCAGTTCGATGACGCAAACGTGCCTCGCCTGCCCAGTTTAACCATGCGCGCCGGTCTACTTTTGGTCGAATCAACCAGCCAGTAGGCAATTCTGGCCGAAGGATTATCTCTTAATGGGATTCACTGTTTCAATTTGAGATCGTTTCTTTCGTTTCACCTGCGCCGCTACCCGTTCACCGCTTGGTAAACATCGCAAAAAACCGCAGTCCATGGATCGAGCGCAGTTTGGTTGCCCAACTGGCACGCGGCTTGCATACCTCTTCTGCTCCACTCCCCTCCTACAACTTCCCGCCTCGCCCTGTTTGGAGCAATTGCTATGCTCAAGTGGATTAAGGATCGCAAGTCCAGGAAACACTCTTCAAGGTCTCGTTCAAAAGGGCAACTCGACTACCAGTCGCTCGAGCCACGGCAGCTGTTGGCCGTTTCCGCTGCGCTGTCCAGCGGTGAATTCACGTTGACCGGTGATGTGAGCGCCAATGATTTTTACCTGAGAGTGGACGCTGGCACCGGGAACCTCCAGTGGAGTGAAGATGGTTTCAACTATACCGACGATCTCGACTCATCGACGAGCACATCTGAGACTCATACGCTTTCTCCGGCCGATCCGCTATCGGTCAAGATTGAAACCAAGGGAGGTAATGATTCGATTGAGCTGGATATGGGTGGTACCGAAGGGCTGAAAAATGTCACCGTGGACGGCGGGGCCAACATTGACTCGATCGTCGTCAAAAGTGACCTGGACCTGTTGGAAACGGGCGGCAAGCTTGACATCAATGTCGAAGATATCTCGGTGCAAACGGGTGTCTTGGTCGCTGCTCCCAAAGGCATCCATATTGAATCACCCGTCAATCGTGGTTTTATTGAGTTGGGAGAACATGTCATGTTGTCGTCGCGGGCAATTTCCCCGGGCGGCGATCATTACGTGGATGTGTCTGTCGATGACTCAGAAAAAATAGTCCTGCAATCGAAAGAGATCCGGATTGGCGATCACACGAGCATCCTGGCGCACGTCGAGCCTGGCTCGATTCACACGGCGGGTGATGTTTCGATCAAGGCCACCGAGAAACAGGCCAACCTGTTTGAGCTCTACGATCTTCTGACGAATCTGCAGAACAACAATGTGCCCTGGACGGAGGCATTTGATTTTTTTGATCAGCAGGCGATTGCCACGATCGATATTGGCACCGTCGATATTTTTGGGAAGGCGATAGAAATCAAGGCCGTGGCGGGAGGAACGTCCGTGATCCCGACGATCGGCCAAATTATCGACGCCGTTGGTAACGACAAGATTGAGTTTCTTGAAACGGTTGCCGACTTTCTGAGTCCCTTGCTACCTCAATTTTCGACGCCCTTGCAAATGTTGCCGACATTCTGGATCAAGGAAACATCAACTGCCACGATTCGCATTGGGCAGAATGCCGATCTTGACGCTTCGGCTGCGATCCTGATTTCCGCCGAGTCGACGAGCGAAGAGAAAGTCAAAGTGGCAAGTACGCTGCAGGCGATCGCAGTGATCACGGTCGATTCGACCAGTGAAATTAAAATTGAAGAGGGGGTAAATATCGATGCCGAGAATAGTGTCGACATCAAGACAAAGGTGAAAATCAAGGGAGAAGCGAATGCGAGCACGAAAAAGAACCTGGCCAAGGGCGCTGACAAAGAACGATTGTCGCTGGCCGTTGCCATTGCCAACACGAATTTGAAGTCGACGATTGCCCTGGCCGAATCATCGAATGTGGTGGCCGGAACCGATGTGAGGATTCATGCCAAGGGCAACCAGACGATTAACAGTCATGCGACCAGCGGTATCTACAAGGACGGCGGCATTGGCGTGGTGACTTCCTTTTCCTTTCCGACTGCTGAGGTGACAGCCGAGGTCGACGGTTCGATCATGGCTCATGTCGGGACCCCCGGGGCCGACGAAGGTGGAATCGAGGTTTGGGCCGAATTGACGACCGACGAGACCTCGTACGCTGTCTCCGGTCTTGGAGGGGATGCACCCAAGATAAAATACAAAGGCCTCCAAGCGGTGGTCAAAGATTTTGTCAAGAACAAGATCGTTCCCATTGTCAAGAAACTCGGTTTGGAAAACCTGATTAACGGGACCGAGGTTGTGCTGGATGTTTCTACCTCGCTCGCTTTGACCAAGTCAAACAACGACGTGTTGGCTCGGGTCGGCGGTAGTGCGCAGCTCGGTTCCAATATGGATATCCATGTCAAATCAGATCTCGAAAGCGAGTTTCGTACTTTCTCCGAGAGCGCGATCGACCATCATCCGTCTGATACAGACGAGACGGACATGGTCAGTGTGGCAGTCACCGTCGGCCTGTATGACAACCACTCAACGGCGACACTCGAAGATGGCGTTACGGTCGATGCAAAACGCAAATTGACAGTCGAGGCGCTGACCGAGTATCCATTCAAATTTCCCGTTAAGATTGTCAAGAAAGGGGACATTCGGACGCTGGAGATCAAGGGGAATTCATGGGCCCGCAGCCATAGCCTGGGGGGGAAATCCCAGGTCGCCGGCTCATTGAATTACCAGGATTACAATACGGCCACCCAGGCCACGATTGGTGCCAACGCCAATATCAACCAGGACCTGATGTTTACCGATATCGACCAGGATGTTGAAGTCAAGGCGGACACGAAATTCAAGATTATTGATATCGCCGGCATTTTCCAGTTGGAGGTGAAAATCTCCGAATTGACCAGTTTGGACCTTGCCGTTTGGAAACCGAGTGTCAATATCTGGCAAGATCTTAAAGCTGCGTTCAAGGCTGATTGGAACCAATCGGATATTGGTTACGGAATGGGTGCCAAAAATACTGCCGTGGGCGGTGCGTTATCAATCATCAATATCCATGATGACACGGTTGCCAGTATCGGTGAAAACAGTTTTGTGACGGCCGGGATGGACGGTGCGGTCAAGGTCAAGGCAAACTCCGACCTGAAACATTACACGTTTTCCGTGGCCGGCCTGGAAGCGGAAAAGGTAGGGATTCAGGGGAGCCTGGCCCATACCCGCCAGGTCAGTAACACCACGGCCAAGATCGGCCAGGGTGCGAATATCGTGGCTGGCGATATCTCCGTGACAGCCAACAGTGATGTGACCAATATCAGTTTTGCGGGTGGAGCGATCCATGGCGCCAATATTGGTTTTGGCATCTCGGCGGCAACGCATGATGTGACCAGAAACGCATTGGCCTACATCGGTTTTCCTGGAAAACCGATGTGGAGTTCGTCCCTGTTTACACCGGGGAAACTGGACGTCACTGCGACGACCTCCGGAGGGTTTGTGGGCATTGCCCTGTCGGGTGTCTACCCAGGCAAAACAACCCAACCCGTATCTCCCCCGTCGACTAACCAGCAAGGGGATTATGGAGTCGGTTTTTCAGCGGACGTTGCCATCAATCGAGTGGACAGCCATGTCCAGGCCTTCATCAATGACAGTGGTGACTTCCAGCTTGGCAGCCTGAAAATCAACGCCAGCGACGACACCCCGCTGATCGCCATCGCCGGCGCAGCCGCCATTAACGGCGAGGAAGATTCGACTGGTTTTGCAGGGAGTTATACGCACAACATACTTACCGGGTCCGCATTGGCCTGGCTGCAACAGGCGGAGCTTGGGTCGATGTTGGGTTCGGTCGACGTGGCAGCCAAGCGATTGGACGGTTCCAAGCTGATCTCCATGAATGCTTCGGCGGCCGGTAAAGGGAAATACGTTGTAGCGGGCAATGTCGCTCTCAATGATTCAACCTGGATTACCCAGTCAGCATTGCACAACGTCGATATTATCAACGCCAAAACGGCCACCATTTCATCCAGTGATCAATCCAAAATCTGGGCCATCGCCGGCGGCGTCCAATGGAACGGCAAACTTGGCTTCAGCACTTCCTTTTCTATGAACCAGATTGATTCGGTCACCAGCACCTTGATCGAAAATTCCCTCATCGAGTTAACAGAAAACCTGACGGCCAAAGCGTTGGCGGAATCCACCATCCACTCGATCTCAGCCGGGTTCGGTAACGGCGAGAAACTGTCGATTGCCGGAACGGTAGCGCTAAACGAGATTGACAGTACGGTTTCGACCGTGGCGACAGGATTGCAATTGGATTCGGGTGCTGGTGCCTTGCTGGACGCGTCCGACAAATCGGAAATCCTGGCCATCTCCGGGGCGGCGACCGCCTTCAAAGGGTGTGGCTTTGCCGGTTCCTATTCAGGGAACACAATCGAGCAAACAGTGGAATCCACGGTTGACCAGTCGAACCTGGAAGTCGCGGACCGACTGGCGGTCCAAGCATCGGCCAACGGCCGCATTCGGAGTCTTGCCGCGGGCGTGGCGATCCAGGACAAGTTTTCCCTGGCCGGTTCCGTCTCGGACAACGACATTGAATCGCGGGTCGACGCACATGTTACCGAGAGTCTGATCTCGGCAGGTAAAGACGTGGAAGTCGCGGCCGATGCGACCGGCCAGATCGGAGCATTGGCAGGCAACTTCGCCGGGGTCGGCCAGGCGGCGGTTGGAGCTTCCGTCAGCCTGAATCATCATCAAAACCATGTTACCGCTTTCATCGAAAATTCAGCTGTGCAATCCATCGATGGTTCGGTCGATGTGAGCGGTCAGAATGACTCGGAAATCAAATCATTGGCCGTGTCCGGAGCGGGAGCCCAGTCGTTCGCGTTGGGTGGATCGGTGGGACACAACACGATCGAATCCGATGTCGATGTTCATGTCACTAGTTCCACGGTCGATGCCGCCTCCGACCTGAATGTAACGGCGGAAAACGAAGGCGTCATCAGCTCGCTGACGGGCGGGATTGCGGCTGCATCGACAGCGGCGATTGGGGCGGCAGTCGGTTTGAACGACATTGAGTCGTCAGTTCGCGCCTGTATCGTCGATTCGGTGGTCGACGTGGGCCAAGACGTACAGGTCCTGGCCGAAAACGATGCCGTTATCAAGACGATTGCGATCGGCGGGGCAGGTGCCGGCACGTTCGCCCTGGGTGGTTCGGTTGCCGTTAACCAGGTCGACAGCACGACCCGCAGTTGCATCATGAAGGATTCGGATATCACCGCCGGGGGTAGTATTACGGTGAAAGCCGATGACCAGTCGACGATCCAGGCGATTGCCCCTGGCGTCGCCGGATCCGGTACCGTGGCGGTAGGGATCGCGGTTGTCGACAACGATGTGATGCGTAACGTCAAGGCGATTGTTTCGGATACGACGATGGATGCAGCGGACGGCGTTTTTGTTCAGACTCGTTCTGTCAGCCAACAGAACACGATCGGAATTGGCGGCTCTTTCGGTACAACCGTCGGCGTTGCTGGCTCGAGCGTCAGTAACCGGTTGTCGCAAAAAGCCGTGTCCGCCATCGATGATTCTGATACCTCGGTCGTGAATACGGCAGGCAACGTCTATGTCACCTCACACGTTGAAAACAGCGTGGACTCTCTCGTCATCTCCGGCGCCGGTTCCGCATCCTTTGCATTGGCCGGATCAGTGGCGACGGTTCATCTGGACCTGGAAAACTGGGCCAGGATCGGCGACGGTGTGGTTGTCAATGCGGACCGCAATGTGCTGGTCGAGGCGATTGATACGACCCACATCGATTCACTGACAGGTACCGCAGCTGTCGGCGCGGCCGTGGCCGGGGCGGGTGCCAGCGTAAGCACCATCCAGCTGCACAAGAATGTGTTTGCCGAAATTGGCGAGGGCGCCGAAGTCTACGCGGCCACTGCATCCGAGGAAACGGACGAGATCGAGGTTTACAGCGGTGAGCAGGCATCGGCTACCACGTTCCAGCAGGAGCCGATTCGGGGCGTGGGGGTCCAAGCAACTTCGAATGAAATGATCTCCAACCTGGCGGCCACCGGTGCGGCGGGTACGTCTGCGGGCGTGGCCGGATCGGTCACGGTAGAAATGGTGAGCCCCCATGTTGAGGCGTGGATTGGCAAGAACGCCATCGTGGATGCCAATTCTGCCGGTATCCCGGCACACCCAGGAGGTGCCAACGGGGAGAAGGGAAATACCAACGTCAATGTTTCAGCCGTGGATAATTTACAGATCGACTCGACCGACGGAGTGGGTGGCGTGGGCGTGGCCGGGATTGCTGGTTCGGTCGATGTGGGTAAAGTCGACTACCTTGTCTGGGGACATATCGATGCGGATGCAACCGTCTCGGCCATGCATGATATCGATGTTCATGGTTTGTCCAACAAGGTGGTTGATTCGCAAGTCGGCAGTGTGGGGGGTGGCTTGGTAGGCCTGCAGGGCGCCGTGACGGTTTGGAATATCGGAACCCCGTTTGATTCGGAATACTGGGTGGGTGGCGTCAAATCTAATTCGCTCACCTCTGGCAACACCACGGTTGACCAGTTTGCCAGCGATTCGGCCGCCATTACCAATCAACGGCGAGATGATATTCTGGGTCAGGAGCCCGGCAAGACAAAAAGCCTGCGGGACGATTTGCATTCGGCCAGTGGGCCCTCTGGAGTCATTGCTACCGTCAAGCAAGGTGCGACGTTGACGGCGGGTGACGACGTCGATGTACGAGCTCGAGAATGGATGCTTATCGAACTATCGGCCGGTGGTTTAGGTGTGGGCTATTACGCCGGTGTGGGTGCGTCGATCGCGTTGGCCAACGTTCACAGCAATACCGAAGCGGGAATCTACGGAACTGTTTCAGCTAATGATCACGTCTGGATCCAGGCTTCGCTTGAAGAAACGACCGATGCTAGAGCATGGGCGGGCGATGGCGGTATTGCCGGGCTGGGAGCGGCCGTATCGATCGTCAATGAAACGAGTGAACAGACGGCTCGTGTTGCCCACCAGGGAAACATTGCCAAGGCCGGTATACTGGCCGTGGATGCCGATAATTGGCAGGATATCCATGCCCAGACAGGGCAGGGTGCAATCGGGCTAGCCGCGGGTGGTGCATCGGTCGCGAAAATCAATGCGTCCGGCCTGACCGAAGCGTACATTTCCGATTCGGCCGTTGGGTTCCAGTTTGTCGACGGCGCCGGATTCCCGACCGACCCCGCCTTGGCGACCGTGGGAAATGTCTTTGTTCTGGCTGATTCCCATACCTCGATGGAAACCGACGCGACGGCGATCAACGTGGGGGTCGCCGCAGGCGCAGGCACGACGTCGAAAGTAACCGCCGATTCAGCCGTCCTTTCCTGGGTTGGCCAAAACTCGGATCTGCTGGTCAAAGGTGACTTGAATGTCTGGAGTGATTCGGATCTTGTTGGCAAGACCGATGCGCTGGCCGTTACTCCCCTGGCCGGGGCGAGTTTCGGACTTTCAAAATCCCAGGCAGATTTGAGACCGACCGTTTTGACGTTTGTCGATCAGGCGGACGTGAGTGTGGGAGATGACCTGGTCGTTACCGCCACGCATGCTGCCGAGGCGATGGCCGAAGGCCAGTCAGTCAAGATCAGTGTGGTCAATGGAGAAGGCCTGGTTGCCAACGCGCTCGCCCTGCCGAGTGTCAGGACCTGGGTTGGTGGTCGTGAAACCAACATCGTGGTGATGGATGACATGCAAGTTCTCTCCACGGTGTCGCAACTCGCCGACGTCGATGCCAGGGGAATGACCGTTTCCCTCGTCGGTGCCGGGGTGGTTCGTGCCACGTCCGACGCATCGGGAACGACACTGACCGAAATTGGCCGCGGCGTTGATATGCAGGTAGGCGATGACTTGGCGATTGAATCCACCGTCTCCAGCCATGCGGTGACCGAGGCGACCGCACCCGGTTTTGGAATTGTCAATTACTTCGGTACGATCGCCGAATCGAATGCTTCGCCAAACTCCCGGGCGATCCTGTCCAATGTTGCCGATTTGACCGTGGGGGGAAACACGCTGGTTGCTTCCAGTACGGATCGAACTTCCGCTTCGGAAACGAAGGCGTTGAACATTTCGCTGGGTGCGGCCATTGGAACGAGCAAGTCGACCGCCATGGCCAACGGCAAGACAGAAGCCCTGGTGCTGGGCCACATCGCAGCAACAGGCGACCTGACCGTTTCGGCGAGCGATACGATTACGACCACCTCGCGAGGCAAGTCGACCAGCGCCGGTTTATTGGCGGGCAGCGGGGTCAAATCGTCGACCGACACAAGTCCCGAGACGAACGCCAAGATCCATTCGGCCGTCAATGCGAGCGGCGATGTCGCGATTCTGGCCAGTTCCGACCTGAAGACGCAGGCCCATGGTGAAACGATGTCTCTCAAGGCTGTCGGGTTAGGGACCACCAGGGTCGAAGCGATCTCCAACCCCAACACGACCGCGGCTCTGGCTGCGGGTGGAATGGTCACTGCCGGCGGTGATCTTCAGATTTCCGCAGAACAGGCATTGCTCTCCGCCATCCCGAACACCGCGATGGTAACCGGGCAGGGTGGGCAGATCGCCCTGGGCCTGGGAGGTTTTGGATTGACGCTCACTGCCGAAGCGGACCCGACCGTCACCTCGCTGGCTCATGCGGGTGCCAGCGTCATTGCGGTCGATGATCTGCATCTCAGTTCGGAGGCTGAGAACAGGATTTCGACCGAGGACCGATCGTTTAGCGTCGGCGTTCTCAGTGGTGGAAAGAGCAGGTCTGACGCCCTGCTGTCTGGCCAAATTACGAGCGAGTTGTATGGAACCGTGGGGGCGGTCGACGATGTCTCGATCACGGCCTCTACCGAATCATTTGCCGCGGCCGATTCGACAGCCACCAGTATTGCGGGTGTCGTGGGAATCAGGGGAGGTGCTGCGATCACAGTCGTCAATCCATGGGTCATTACGACGCTTGGATCCAGCCTGGCGGCAACCGGCGATATTGAAGTCATCGGGTCTTGCCTCGCCGATGCAGACGCAAACACGCGCGGTGTTGCCGTAAACGGTGCAGTTGGAGTCGGTGAAATGTCTGCTAGTGCCAGTGTCAGACCGATCCTTGACACGACCATTGGCGAGCGGGTAAACGCCACTGCCCTGGGAGATATCCACGTACGATCTCGCCATAACGTGGATGCCAATGGCAACTTGTTAAACTATGGCGCGTCAGCCCGTAGCGAATCGGCCGATGTGGCCCTCGGGTTCAGCGTCCATAGCAATACGGCAACCGCCTCTTCACGTCCTACCGTCAAGGCGCGGGCATTGAACTCGGCGACCCTGACAGCAGGTCAGGAGATATCGGTCACAGCCGATTCGTTCAACGATTCCCATGCCGAAGTGGATGGTCTCGTCCTCGGCTTGGTGACAAGTTTCGGTAATGTGACGGCCAATGCCAGTTCCACTGGAACGACCGAGGCCGCCCTGGATCGCATTCGTTCAGCCAATGCCAGGGAAGGTCAGCTCGAAGTGATGGCAACCGACCGCAGTGACGCGAACGCGGACGCCACGGGAACGGCCGGCGGAATCCTGGCTGGTTTCAACGGCGTCAAGGCGACCGCTGCATCGTCAGCCGATGTGGCTGCATCCGTGCAGGCCCAGCAGAAGGTGCAAGCAAAGCAAGACGTCCAGATCGTCGCCCGTGCTTCCGGCGACATCGACGTAAAAGCGGTTGAAAAGAGCGCGTCCGTCGGATTCAACCAGGGAAGTGTCCTTGCTGGATCTGTTTGGTCGCCCAAATCGGTTGCCGTGGTCAAACCATTCACGGAGGTCGTGTCGAATGAGAGTATACGAGTCCAATCACTGATCAACCACGAAGCCAACGGTGACCGGGATGACGACCGCAAAATTCAAATGGAAGCAGACTCCGATGGTGGCGCCTTGTTTACAGGCCGGTCGGCTAAGTCGGATGCGAGGATCGAACCAGAAGCATGGTCTCAGGTTGAACAGGGCGCCGTTCTGACGGCCAGCAGTGACTTGCTGATTTCCGCCCGCTCGCATAACTACCTCGACGCCAAATCGAATACAAAATTAATCGGGTTTGCCGGAATCTCGTTCGCTAAGACCACGGCGAACGCCAGGATTTCGACTCGAGCCGAGATCCTGGATAACATGACACCGGCGGTGCTGAGCGCTGGTGGAGATATCGACATCGACAGTTACACCAACTGGGAGGCGATCGCGTTTGCCAGAGCGAAAGCCAAGACGCCATTGGCGATCCGCAAGGCCGATGCCATCATCAATACGAACCAACTGGATACCGTGTCACTGGTCGGAATGAACAATCACCTGACCGCCGGAAATGACATCAAATTGTGGGCTGAGAAAATAAGTGAAAATTCGATTGCGACGGCCCAGGTGGTGCTCGGTTTCAGTAACGCCGAAATCAACAACAATAGTCTCCACACTAAATCTGACACTCACAGTAGTAGTACCATCACGGCTGGAAATTCATCCACGGCGACTTGGCATGCTGCCGACCCGATCCACTCCAAGGCGAGGGCTGTCATCCAGGACGATCGGAAAGTGAGCGATCAAGATTACCAGACGCTGGTGGCCGGAGGGCATATCGGTGCCCATGCTGCAATTTCAACCCAGGCAGACATTTATGCCGGTTTTGATCCAGGTGCCAAGGTAACGGCCGGTAAGAAGACCAGGGTGATTTCCGAGTTGAGGCACTTGAAAATGGATGCTCAAGCGAAATTCCAAACCAAGCGAAACACGGACAACCTGTTAAGCGAAGTCGAATCACTCGACTTGACGGTCAGGGCGGACCTTCCCGGTGTCGACAGTATTGAAAAGAGATTTACCGAGGAACCCTCGCGAGGACTTCGCTACAAAGCGAAAATCACTTCGGGCAGGAACGGGTTCCGCCCGCCCCAGACGATCCGGGGCTCCGACACGAAAAGTAACGATCCGGCGGATCTTCGCTTGGCAGCCATCAACGCCGCGGATCAACCGTTGCAACGTCGCTCCGGTGATGTGTCGAGAGAGAGGGATCGACAACTTAATTCACTGAACGAATCCAATCGCCTGCCAACAGCCCTGGATGTTGTAACCGGAGATCGCGATCGTGAATTTGCCTCGATATTCGACTCCTATCACGACGAAAATCCATTCATCAGCGAGTCGGCCGAGGGACTGGAATTGACCGATGAGTTATTTTCCGGCGAATTGACAGACGTGGACGACGACTTTCTTTTAACTGGAATCTGAAACAGAAGTCGGCGGCCCGCCACTCATTGCTAAAACAGCATGTAAATGGCGGGAACAATCGCGGTATTGGTGACGACAATCATCAATCCCAGAACCAGCAGGACGGCCATCATCGGGACCAGCCACCATCGTTTGTTGTGGATCATGAATTCGGCCAATTCACTCAGCAGGCCCGGCTGTGCAGATTGAGCCTGAGACCGAAATGCTTTATCCGCTTCTGGGTCGTCTGATTGATTCATATCAGGAATATTCGGGAACTAAAACTGTCGGAAATAACTCGATTTTGATTTTACTGGCTCGCGGTGTTTCCAGTAGGAGGGCGAATCGGATTCAAAACGCGTTTGCAAACCCCGGTGTCCCAGTATTCGCAGCAGCAGGGCGTAAGGGGTCAGCAAAAGATAAAATACCAATAACATCATCACCTTTGTAAACAGAATTGCCGTGAACCGAATCGCGACACCCAGCGCGGATACCAGCGGGGCCAAGATGCGTGGTGCGACCAGCCCTGTGGCAAACAGCAGCAGGCTAATCGAAACGATCAACAAGGACCAGCTTAGATTGCCCCATAACCCATAGGTAATCAGTCCGCCGGCCGCGCCTGTCAGTGGCAGTCGGTACAACTCGAACTGAGGGTGGTTCGGTCGTTCATTAGCAGGTTGTCCCTGCTGACCCACCGGTGGCAACGGTCCCGGGTCTCCTGTTTTCACCAGCAAGGCGTTTTCCATTACCAGCGCGTCGAGTGCCGTGGTCGAAAAAATGGCAAGCGCGTCGGCGGGAGAACAGGCGATCGGTTGTCCGCGAACATTGAGACTGGTGTTGAGCAGGACGGGACAGCCCGTTTTTCCTTCAAACGTTTCCAGCAATTGCGCCAGGTTGTCATTTTGTTGATGGGTCACGGTTTGAAGGCGGGCCGATTGATTGATGTGAGTGATGGCGGGTAACGGCAGGGACTGGTTGCTTTCGGATTGGGCTGCCGGAGCCGTTTGTGGAATCGGTTTGAGCTTTTCTGCGAACAGCATGTAGGGCGACTCGAAATGGGCGGGGATGTCGAAAAAACGATCGGCCCGGGATGCCAGGACAACCGGCGCGAAT
>JABACA010000087.1 GCA_014237975.1 Mariniblastus sp.
AAATCCCAAGGCAAGTACGACGAGGCCGAGCCGCTCTACCGCGAAGCGCTGGAGGGTTGCCGCCGCGCGCTGGGCGACGAACATCCGGAAACATTGACCTCGATCAACAACCTGGGTGTGCTGCTCAAATCCCAAGGCAAGTACGACAAAGCCGGACCGCTTTACCGCGAGGCGCTGGAGGGTCGCCGCCGCGCGCTGGGCGACGAACACCCGAACACACTGACCTCGATTCACAATCTGGGCATGCTGCTCAAAGCCAAAGGCAAGTACGTTGAAGCCGAGTCGCTGTTTCGCGAAGCGCTGGAGGGTTGCCGCCGCACGCTGGGCGACGAACATCCGAAAACCCTGTTTTTTCAACGAAACCTCGACGCCCTGCTGGCCAACCGCAAGGCGGCCGAAAAGAAGGACGATAAGAAAGCAGACGAACAGCCGGACGGCCAGCAGCCGGAAGACAAGCGTTAGGACCGACGACTGCGGCCACGGTCGCGGCTGTTTTAAAATCGTGAGTCAATCGCCAGTTTTTGCAAGGTCCAGACGTGTTCCAGTCTGGCTGGTTGTTCGTTGAATCAAACGTCGCGGAACGTTTTCGCGTATTGCCCGGGAAACGGGCGAGTTTCGAAAACTGTTTGAATTGACCTGCCGCAAACCGGCGGCGCGAAGGGATTATTCTGCACGACAAAATACCTAGAAGTCGATTTTAAAAGTTACCGTCGATCCCATCGGTAAAAGTGCGCCGGGCAAGTCACGAGAACCGGACGCCTGACCGTGTTTCCGAAACTGAAAAGCCCGACCCACTTGCGGGCCGGGCATCGATAGCACCGATTCGGAGAATTAAAAATCTTGCGTTGCCGACTATTCTTCCATGCGGTGAAACTGATAGGTGTCGGATCCTTCGATCATGATCAGTGAGTCCTCTTCAAACGCGAATTTCCCTTGCTCGGTCCTGTCCGGGAGTTCCAGCGTCAGGGTGTTACCATGAACAGACCATTTTCCCTCCACTTGGTCCTGCTCAATGAACTGGTCATTTTCAATCGTGCCAACGGTACTACTGTAGGAGCCGTCCGCGGCGAATTTCGTCACAATAACGACGGTCTTTCCATTTTCAATTTCCAACGCCCAGAGCCATGCCCCAATCAGCTTTTGACGAACCTGGCTGGGCGAAAGAGAGTTTTCATTCGTGGGCGAGTTCAATGGCTGACCGGCTGAGCTGGAATTGGAGTGGTCCGGTCGGTTGGTGTGATAGCCGAGTTTGGTCAGGAAATTATCGTCCAATTTCGGCAGATCCAAACTTCGTACGCCGGCCGCTTCGAGTGACTGGATGTCGGCAAGGATCAACAATCCCCCCTGCGGGCTTGCCAAGTTATCAAATCCTGCATTCGTGGCTTCCTGGAAACTATATTTGCCGACCATCGTCGATTCGATCGGCAGCAACTCGCCCTGCGGCAATTCAATGACCGGGTAGGCATGTCCCCAAACAAGCGCGATATGTGCTTTGAGCCCGACCGACTTGGCCACGCTGGCCCAAAGAATAGAAAGATCAATACAGGTTCCCGCCCGGTTGCGAATCACATCGCGTCCGTACTTGACATGTTGGCCAAAGTAACCATTGATCGACCATCCTGGCGGTGTATGGTAGGCCACCTTGTTGAGGACCAGGTAATCCCAGAAAGCTTCCAGGAACTGGATGGCCTGCTCGTTATCGCTGCTGGCCGCCACTCCGCCGGCCATGCCGCTCACCGCGCCAGCTAACTGTTGCATTGCCGGATCCTGTGATGTCGCAAACGCGGCGAGAATGTATTCAGCCAAATCGTTCTGTTCGTACCAGTCAAGGTTTTGACCATCGGGACGACTGGAGTAAACGACTTCATTACGGGAGGTAAGTTGGAGCCGAGCCGCATCGGTTTCTTTTTTAGTCTCGCCATTGACTTTGTACTCGTATTCACAGTGAACAAGGGCGGGCCGGGACCCGGTCATGCCGGCAAGTTTTTCCAGGTCCAGAACAGGATAGAATGCATCCACAACTGTTTGACCAGGGTAAACCATGGCAGATTTTTTCCAGCTACTCCAGCCACTGAAGCCATCGACGCGAAAACGAACCCGATAGTTGGTCAACGTTGCGTTGCCGGAATTCCTGAAGACCGAGCGGGCCGCCCAAAAAGCATCGAACTGGTCATTGCCGTACAACTTGGCGAGACTGCTCATCAGTTGCGGTTTGCAGTCCAACTCCAGACTGGATTGATCTTGTTCTCCCTCGATGACATTGGGCATGAAGTCGTAAGAGAATGTCCTTTTGGTGTCGTCAAAACGGAGATTACTGCTCCCCTTGGGTGTGTGGATTCGATGAATGATCGTCATCGGGCCTAAATCGGTGTCGCTGACAGAATTGAAGATGGCGACGTTGTCGTGTGTCGTCACCAGCTTTGGTTCCTCGTCACCGGAGAGATCGATCAGCCAACTGCCTGGTTTAATTGAACGGCTGTAACCCAAGTGACAATAACCTGCTCGTACCGAATTGTTCAATTCTTCGAATTCACCTTTCATCTCTTCAATTTGATTCCACGAGCATTGATCATGCATCCTCCGCATCAGTCTGACTGGATTTCCGATTTCCTGTTTGAGCGCCTGGTACGGCTGCAGTGGTAAGGACAGGTTTTGTTTGATTTCGGCATCGCCGGTTTGGTTTAAGTTGACGGTCGTGTCGAGGCTGACGATTTTTGATGTTTGGGCCACAGATGGCTGGGTCAGGATAAAAACCAGGAAAACGGCTGCCAGGACGGGATAAAAACAAATTCGTTGGATCACTCGTTTGGTCGTTGTTTGAAGGGTCATGGGAAATTCTCCGAAAAGATCTTAAAAGGTTGCAAGAGCTGTTCTGTTCATTGGCAATTAGCCGTCTAACCGCGCTTTGTGACAGGAAAAACAAAACAGTTTCCAGAATAAAACGGCCGCGACCTTTCCCGAGAGGAGAGGTCGCGGCGTCAAGTTTTCAAGGATGGAAAGTCGGTATCGTTGGGGCCAAGGACCGTCTTGGGTGGATCGTAACCCCGGGTGATTTCCGGCCACGAATCAATGCGTTGCCTTTGGGGGAAAGAACAGGATTTTCATTTCAATTGGATTTGCCTGATGTTCCTTTTGTTTCTTCTGGCCCTTGTCTGTTTGAATTCTGTTCCGTTTCGTCTTGATTCTCCGAAGTTGTATCCTCTGGCACCTTCTTTCTTGAATTCTTTTACGCATTGTCTTGATCCTTCGTGGACGGTTCCTTCGAGTCCTTTTGCTGGCATGTTTTTTTCTTTGAAGTTTCTCCTCTCGGTGGTCGGTTTTTTCAACAGCCCGATCTTTCATTTCCTGTCGGAGTACCGAGTGCGGTTGCAGTGGCATCGACAAACCTGGTTTGGTTTTGGCATCTCCGGTTTCGTTTAGTTGGACGGTCGTATCCAGACGGTGGCTGTTCACTGTTTGAGCCATGCAGGATTGGCAAAACATGGAAATCAGGAATGTGGAAGACAGGACAGATGCGGGGAGCAATTTAAGAAACAGTCGTTTGGCGATGATGAGAAGCGTCATGGGTAGTTCTCCGATAAGGGTGTAAAAGGTGGCCTGAGTTGTTTCGTCATGGGCAATTAGCGGTTGGGCCGCATGTTGTGACAGGCAGTTAGAAAAGATTTCCAAAAAACCTGCCGCGCTGGCTGCAAGTCGTGGTTGCCTGGGCAGGTCATTGAGCGTCGAAAAACGGGATCGATGCGGCCGGGGAGCCGTTTTGGGCAGACCCGTAACCTGAGTAAGACGTATCCGCTGATTAAAGAATTGTTTCTGGAAAAATACCGGGATTTCCTGTCACAGGCGGCAAGCAATGGCTATTTGATTTCAAACAGCACCCTTTTCATGGAGAACCTATCATGCAACCGACCCTTCAAATATTTGTAGTCCCATTGATGGTTTGCTTTGTACTGGGATTTTGTGGATGTAACGATCTGGACACGACCCGAGCCCCCAACGGGACAAATTCGGTTTACTCTCAAGCGGCTTGCCCAGTTAAAGGTTCCCCGCAAGTTTTTATTAATCGTGTGCGTTTACCGGATAGTTTGATTTGCGCGTTGGAAAACCAATATCAAACCAGGATGGTGTCAGGGAGATACTGGTACGATAAAACGTCCGGTGCGCTGGGGTGCGAAGGAGGGCCCACGGTCACTTTCATCTTGCCCGGTTTGCAGCTGGGCGGTCCGTTGCCCGCTGATATTTCTGGCAGGGGATCCGACGTGTTTATCAATGGCCGTGAAATCCATCCCCGCGAGATGTCGATTTTGCAGGACATGTTGGGTAACATAAGTCGGGGAGAGTACTGGTTAGATGCGGTTGGCAACCTGGGAACGATAGGCAGCGAGGCGTTTGCCAATCTCGCACAAATTGCCGCATTGCGGGGCTTTCCGAACCAGGACCGACGAGCCGGTCACTATTATGGTTCCGTCAGTGGGATGGGGGGTACCGTTGCCAGTGACGGGCAAGGCGGAACGATGTTTTTGGGCCGCGGTCCCGGGGGTGAATCGATCTCCTGGTATAGCGGAATGTGAAAAACGGCAACTGGTTAAAATAGAGTCGGCCCGATTAAAGAACGTCGTTGGCAAACACTGGAAGTCCGTTGAATCGTAGTGGGTTCTTCCCGGCACGATCGGCTTCGGGCTGCCGCGGTTGTCCTGACAAGCTACCTGGAAGGGAAAGAGCGATGCCTTGGAATTTAAATTGTAAACAAGGCCATGCCTGGATTCTTGATAACGAGCCGGAACCATCCGCCGCGCGCTGTCCCCAATGCGGTCAACCGAGCCAGACGATCAACCAGTGCAACGAGGCCGAAACCTTGTCGCCGGGACTTGCCACGGGTGATCTGCACAGTGGTAACCAAACAGAGATACCGCCTTTCCGCCCAGCTGTCAGTCCTGGCCTCCCTTTCAAGTTTAACAAGAGGCAGCCATCGGCGGAGCGATTGGTGGATTTACAGATACCCGGTTTTGAAATCCAGGACGTGCTGGGCGAAGGCGGGATGGGGATTGTTTATCGTGCACGCGACCTGTCACTTAATCGGGACGTCGCGTTAAAGGTGCTCTTGTCGGGCGTGGCGGCCAAACCAGCCGAGTTGGAACGATTCCAGATCGAGGCGGAATCAGTTGCCAAATTGCATCATGATAATATCGTGCAGATTTACCAGATTGGGGAACATGCAAGCCATGCCTACCTGGCTCTGGAGTTGGTGGTTGGTCCGACACTGCAGGAGTCGACGGCGGCGCGGCCCATTCCGGCACGCAGAGCTGCTGTCTTGATGGAAACTCTGGCCCAGGCCATTGACTATGCCCATAACCGGGGGATCGTGCACCGTGACCTGAAACCGCAGAACGTATTGCTCACTCGAGAGGGTCGACCGAAGATCACCGATTTTGGCCTTGCCAAACAGGTCGACAATGAAAGCGCCCAAACCAAGACGGGATCGGTGATGGGAACCCCCAGCTACATGGCACCTGAACAGGCTGCCGGACAGTCTGGCCAAGTCAGTCCCCTGGCGGACGTCTACTCGCTGGGCGGCATCCTGTATTACCTGATTACCGGGCGGCCGCCCTTCCAGGCCGAAACGGCGTTCGACACACTCCGCCTGGTCATTGAATCCGAGCCACCCAAACCACAGGTCCTGAATCCCAAGGTCAATCGGGATTTGCAGACCATCTGTCTCAAGTGTCTGCAAAAGGAACCGCACCAGCGATATGCATCGGCCGCAGATCTGGCGGATGACCTGGCCCGCTTCCTGGACAACCGGCCAATCATCGCCCGACCGATCGGGCCGGTCCAACGACTGGGTCGCTGGTGTCGTCGCAGTCCGCGGGTGGCCGCCCTGTCATTCGCCCTGTTATTTGTGGTACTGATCGGTACGACAGGGATTTTTGTGAAGTGGCGGGAAGCGGAACAACAGCGGGAACAGGCCGTCATCAATCTGGCCAAGGCCCGGCAAACGGTCAATGAATTTTACGTTGTAATCAGCGAAAATGAGCTGTTGGATGTGGAAGGGATGCAACCGTTGCGAGCCACCCTGTTACAGAAGGCCCTTGTTTATTACCGTGATTTACTGCAGCAGGAATCGGGTGAACTTCACGCCGAATCGGACGTCGCCTCAACGTGGTATCGGATCGGGAAAATCACATTTGGGCACCGCGGTTCGGTGGCGGAATCCGTCGACGCCTACAGGAATTCGCTGAGGATTTACGACAGGCTGCTGGAACAGGACCCTGGCAACCCGGTCTTGAAAGCTTCGCTTGCCGAGGTCCACAGTTCACTGGCAATAGCGTTGGCCGAATTGGGCAATTATCAGGATGCGATGAAGTCATTGACCCTTGCGCTTGCGATTCAGGAAGCCCTGCGGGCGGAGTTTCCCGACGATATAACGCTGACCGTTCAATATGTTACCAGCCTGAACGCCTTGGCAGACAGGCACAATAACACAGGACAGATCCAGTTGGCTTACCAAGCTAATGCCAAGGCGCTGGTCGCGGTGGCCGAGGCACTAATGCGTTGGGCGGATCAATTGCTCGCCGAAGACGCATCCTCCTGGTACCCGTTCTTAAAAGCTCCAACAGGGGGGGTGCTGGACCCGATGCCGCTTGAGATTCGCGAACTAGGGGAGGCGCTGGCAGGGCTCCACAACCAACTCGGCCTGTTCGAAAGGGAACAGGGAAAACTTGAGACTGCTGCGGAACATTACCTCGGGGCGATTGCGAGCGTGCAGGAACTTATCGAGATCGCACCCGATTCTCTGACGCTTCGCCAGGACCTGGCAGGCTACTCTCTGAACCTGGCCAACGTTTACGACGAACTGCACGATTCCCGAGCCAAGGTCCATTACCAGGAATCGGTCAAGATATTACGCGAACTGGCAGAAGGCAACCCGGCTGTCAACTGGTACCAGTACCGGTTGGCGACTGTGTTGCTGGAGCAGGGCATCTATGAAAAAAACCAAGACAACCTCGACGAAGCGGACCAACTGCTGGCCGAGTCGATTGAGATCGGCCGCGCCGTGATGGCTAAAAGTCCCGATGTGGCTACGTTTCGTTCGGGACTGGCGCGCGCTTATCAGAGTCGCGGTGCCGTTGGCGGCGAGGCCGGCAATTACGTACAAGCCAAGCAGGCGATCGGCAAAGCGATCGAACTTCTGGAACGACTGGTTTTAGAAGACGATGACTCCATCAACTTTACGTTTTTACTGGCTAACGCTTATCACAATATGGGAATGCTGCTTAACGAAACGGACCAGGCGACCGAAGCGAAGCCGTTTTTAACAAAGGCGATTGGCCTGCGAGAACCGGTTGTGCTATCCAACCCGGGGATTATCGGTAACCGAACTTCACTGATCAACCATTATGGGGTGTTAGATTTGGTTTACCTCGAGCTGGGCGACTTGGAATTATCTGAGAAAACCAACACCCGCCTGATTGAGCTGTGCGACGGATTAATTGCCGACGACGTGGCAACCGATTATGCGGCAGAAATGTCGGCAACCGCTTACCGGGATCGGGCGCGGGTTAGAACCCACTTAAAACGCTTTGACCTGGCGATCGAAGATTGGAACGAATGCATTCGCATGGCTCAGCAACCGTGGCGGGACTATTATCATGCCTGTCGGGTTCGTACGATTGCCCTGTCCGGCGATCATGTTCGGGCCTTGCAACAGAGCGGTAAGTTTGAACCGGCGAACGAAGGAGGGACGATGTTGATGCAGGCGCGGGCCCTGGGCACCATCTCATTGGCGCTGGCGGAGGACACGTCCCTCGATGATACGGAACGAAATCGCCAAATCACAGGACTGGCGAAACGGGCGACGTTGCTGCTGAAGACGATCGCCGACGAGAAGCTGCTGGAAGACCTGCCGGAACAGCTGGAGGTGGATGCTTGCCAGCAAGATTTTTCCGCGTTGTCCAAGAACGAGGAGTTTCGGGAATTTCTGGAAAGTCTACTGATGGACAAACCGTTACAACTCGATGATGACCAGGTTCATTTGCGACAATAGGCCAGCAGTTCGAGATCGATCAACTCGGACTCAACCGCGTCGACGGATGGATCGTCAAGCGATTCGGCCACTTCATCGATCAGGTAAGCGGCGAATTGGTCCCTGGCCCGCCGCAAGGTTTGTCGCACGTTATCCGCGGACATCGGTTTCATGATCTGGGCCGTGATCTGTTCGCTCATTTCGGCAGAACCCATTTTAGGGTTTTCGGATTTGAGCTTGAGAACTGCGTAAAAGACAGCGTTGTTCGCCAGGAGTGATTCCCAGGCGCGGGCCAGCAACTCGTCCCGCCAGCTTTCGATCCACTGTTGATCAGTCTGGTCCTGGCCGGCATTTGCAACCTCGATGGCTTGGGACTCAAAAAGTTGGCCCCGCGGTTGCCGCGCCTTATTCTTGCGATGCTCACTGACCATCCGAAATAAAACGGTCTTGATGTACACGCGGAACTGGCCTCGCCCCGGGTCAGCATGTTTGAAGTCACCTTTTACCAGCCGATAGGAAAATTCCTGGGTCAGATCGTCGGCAATATGGGGATCGCGAACGGCGGCCAGGAGATACCGATAGATGGCCCCCCCGTAACGCTCAAGCAGGACACGTTGGGCATCTGTCGCCTGGTCAGACAACTCTCCATGAGCGTCACGCAGCACGGTCCACATCGTGGAAATACTTGCCAAGCGTTGGTTTAGATCGGCTGATCGATCAAGTCGGTCCATGAGAAGTTGGCGGTGATTGGGAGTGTAAACAGTGAATTCAACCATTCACTATAACAGATCGGCAGCGGCAAAACTTCACCAGTCAATCGCCAGTTTTTGCATGGTCCACAAGGGTTCCAGTGTGGCCGTCTGTTCACTGGGTCAAACGGCGCGGCACGTTTTTGTGTATACAGCGGGAAACCGGTCTGTTTCAAAAACCGGTTGAACTGACCTGCCGCAGGCTGGCGGCTTGAGGGAGATAGGTGGTTGCATGTGAGCGTCTGACCGACGCAGAGTACACCGACGCAGAGTACACCGACGCAGAGTATACCGACGCGATGTGCCAAACGCTGGGTATTTGAAGCATCAACGGGCCGGATGAAGCCGGTCAGGTCGTAGGGCTCCGCCGGCTTTTCGTCATTGCTTCGTGAACACGATTTCCAGGTTGGATTCGGCCGGACCGTATGGGATGGAGAGCTTTTTATCTGGACGAATTGTGTAGTACTTGTCAACCTCTTTTCGAAGCTTTGGATGGATGCGATTTCCGTTCTGCGTATCACGTCGAACCGCGATTCGTTGCTTCTCGGCGACCCACCAATCACCTTCAAAAATAAAGTCGGCATTGGTGAAAGCGTACCGGCCGTTCGACTTGAGTTCGAGAGTCGTATCCGCACCCTGGGACCAATATTCCCTTTTCTCCTGAATTGGATATTTCTCGGTCTCCTGCTTCCCTTGGAGCAACTGCATTTCCCCCTGGTAGGTTCCGCTGTAACCCAGGCCGCAGCCAGTCATAAACAGGGCTGCCAAGCCCAGGCAGAGGATCGGAAGGGATTTCATCAGTTTGCTTTCGGATCAAGGTAAAGAATTGGGGAACCATTGAGATACGACAAAGACGGATCCAACACGACGCGAACAACCGGAAAAATTTAGTTGAGCTCTCAATGGACGATTCGATTCCCCATTGCAGGGGATCGAGTTGAATAAGCTGGTGGCGTTAGACAGCCTTTTCTAACGGAAAAATTTGGTTGTGTGTCAAATGAATGCGACTGATTTTAAAGCGATTCTCTCATCGACTGTTCCGTTGCCAGCTTCATTTTGGAACGCGATGGCAAGATGAAAAGCGTTGCCAGGATACCAGCGACGGCCAATCCGGTGCCCATCAGGTAGCTGATCTGGATGCCTGTTGCATAATCTTTGCCTGCCGCTCCCGAGGTCGCGTCAATAATGGTGGCACAAATAACGACGACAAGATTGGCTCCCATAATCATGACGGTCATGATCGAACCACTAGCCAAGCCGACTCGGTTGCGAGGTAGTGTCAGAATGGCCCCTGCTTGCGGCATGGACCAACCCCATGCGCACCCGATACCACCCCCTGCCAGACAGAATGCGGCGACGGTCAAGTTGTCATTCCACCAGAGAGTGGCCAGCGCCGCGCCTTGTAAAATCAACGCCATCAGCACGAGCGGTGTGACGCCCGTCTTAGTCGATATTTTTGCTGCAATCGCGCTGGCTGCCACCACGCTTACGCTGAGGTACAAGAAGAAGAGGCCGGCTTGAAAAGCATCCAGGGTATAGACTTTCTGCAACAAGAGAGTGGTTGTGAATACCAACAAACACCAACACGAATTGGAAAACATTCCGGCCAAAGTGAAACCTGCAAAGTTGCGATTCCCCAAAAGTCGGACATCGACGATAGGGTTCCGGCAGGCAAGTTCACGGATCACAAATCCGACCAACAATCCGACTCCCAGCCCGAAGGTCCCGATCCATTTGGCAGGCTCCCAGGTGGGGATCCCGTCCACACCCAGCGACAGGCATGCCAGGGAGGCGGCAAGTAGCAGGATGCCGAGAAAATCGAGTTTCCCCTTGGCATCCGGATTTCGCGATTCGCGAGCCAGCAACAAGACCATCGTAAAGGCAATCGCGGCGAATGGAACGTTTGCGTAAAAAATCCATCGCCAACTCAAGCTATCGGTAAGTAAGCCGCCCAGTACGGGACCGGCCGCGGCGCCACAGGCGTTGATGGCTGTCAGCAAAGCTAAATACTTTGTCAGTTGGCTGGAGGGGGTGCAGTCGGCCAATACCGATGCGGCCAAAGGGAGTAGCAGGCCACCCCCGATTCCTAAAGCGATCCGGGCAATGATGACGTTGGTTGCCGTATCGGCCATGCCGACCCACATTGAAATTAAACCGAAGATCGCGATGCCAATCAGGAGGATCTTTTTACGGCCGTAGCGATCTCCCAAGGGACCGGCAATTCCCAGCATGACCGAGAACGACAAGATGTATCCTGTAATGACCCATTGCAGGTCGATCGTTCGCGCATTGAGATCGCTGGCCATGCGTGGCAGTGCAACTGCGACCGCCGAATAATCAACGGTGACCAGGAATTGAGACATGCCGGCGGCGATCAAGATCGCAAATCGACGGGCCGGTGTAATCGCCGTATCGTTATTAGCGTTGGTCGATTCGTTTGTTTCCAGCATCACAACAGTTCGGTTGTCGGGTTGTTTTAAATAAGGTTGGCATCCAGGTTGGCCGCGACCGGGGTGATTTTACGACGGGGCAAAACATAGGAGACCATTCGCCCGTCTTTATATCAAAATCCTCGACGTGCAGGAGAGGTGGCTGGGTGGCGGCGATTGTCTCACTGGCACTCAGAATTGGATTCAGCTGGTGGCAGCTGCGGTCCGGATACGGCGGTGCTTGCCAGGTTGGTTCGGTTAACCGACGAAACGTTTTTTCAACGGAACGTCGGCCAACTGGCAGCGGGAGTCGTTCAACACTTTTTATTTAGCCGTTAGAGAGAACTCCCCCCACCAAAGCCACTCCGGCTGCTAACAAGATAAATACCGTAATCAAAAAATTTATAAAAACGAAAAATTTGAGCCGGATAAACATGTCGTGTTTGATGAAGCTAGAAAAGGGATGGTTGGAATCTTCCTTTGTATACCGCCATCTTGCAAAGGGTCGAAGGAGCAACCAGTTGCCAGTCAACAAACAATAAAAAAACGCCACCAATGAAATTGCCATATTGACACCAATAATTATCCAAAGTCCTGGGTGCATCGCAGTAGTTCCTCCAACAAGCGTCGAGTGATTTCACCCCGAGGCAAAACACGGTAGGCCATTCCCCGGCCTTTATACCAAAAACCAACGTGTCGAGGGCCCGGCTCGTTTCATTCAATTAACAGAAACGTTTCGCTATCGTGGCAAGTTATGGCCCCATCCTTTCTGTCAAAAAAAATGAGAAATCCAGGGGAGATCGACGGCAAAAATGGGGCAGTTTTTTTCCAATCCTATTGTCTCTACTTGTAAGTGGCTGTCGCCGAGTGTCCATTAGAATGGATGATTTAAAGGATTTCATAAAACTCCCGCCGATGACGGAACGGATACCTTGCCATCCATGTTTCAGACTAAAGATTCCACCGCACATTCCACCGCAGATGCCACCACCGATCAGCCGGCCGCCGGTTTGTCGTCTGACTCATTTCTGAGTGACAACTTCGCCAGTACCCAGATGACGGAGGCGTTGACATGGCTGGAAAACATGGCCGAGGGATGGGGACTCAGCCCCATGTTATCGTCGATTTTTGCTGTGGCCGCCGCCGTGGCGGGTGCGCTGGTCATCTGCGGCATCGCGGATTTCATCGGCAAACTCCTTATCAAGCGACTCATGCACAGGTCGCTTCGCAAATCCTCCTCGGTGTGGGCCTCTGAAACGATCAAGCAAAAGGTGTTGGAGCGTCTGTCGCATTTTGTTCCGATCGTGTTACTGGCCCTCGCCCTGCCAGCCTTCAAAGATTATGGCATCGATTGGTGGTTGCGGCCGCTGCTCGAAGTGTTGGCCATCTGGGTGCTGGTGCGGGTGATATGCGGTGTGATCGAGGTCAGTGAACGAACGCTGATTGCCAGGGGCTTCGGCAGCAAGATGCCGGTGGTGGGAATGTCCCAAGCCGCCAAGATGGTGGTGGTGCTCATCGCGTGCTTGCTGGTGCTGAGCGTACTGTTTTCCAAATCGCCGCTCTGGTTCATCTCCGGGCTCGGTGCGATGATGGCGGTGCTGCTGCTGATCTTCAAGGACGCCATCCTGGGGTTGGTCGCTGGCTTCCAAATCACTGCCAACCAGATGGTGCGAGTGGGTGACTGGATTACCGTTCCCAGTAAAGGGGTCGATGGTGATGTCGAAGTCATCACGCTCACCACCGTCCAAATTCGCGCCTTCGACCAAACGCTGATGCTGATACCGGCCTACGACCTGATCAGCACACCTTTCCAAAACTGGCGGGGCATGAGCGAGTCCGGAGCGCGGCGCATCAAGCGGGCCATCCCGATCGATATCAATTCGGTCCGCTTCGTCGATCAACAGGACATCGAGCGATATCGAAAATTCTCGCTGATTCACGACTACCTCAACCAGGCCAATCAGGACATCGCGGATTGGAATGAAGAGCACGGTGTGGATACCACGAACGTCGCCAATGGGCGACAGCAAACGAACGTGGGAATCTACCGCGCCTACATCAAGGCGTACCTGCACGATCACCCCAAGATTTTTTCAGAGAAGTTCACCTTCCTGGTGCGGCAATTAGAACCGGGGCCGAACGGGCTGCCGATCGAACTGTATGTGTTCACCAATGACAACCGTTGGGTGCAGTATGAAGAGATTCAGGCCGACATTTTTGACCACCTGCTGGCGGCCGCCTCCCATTTCGACCTCGAAGTCTACCAGAGTCCATCCGGCTCCGATGTGCGGACATTGAAGGGCTGATTCAGAAATCAATCGCGTCGTTTTGTCCGTCAATGCTTGAATTGCGCCATCGGGTGTGGGATTCTATAAGGGCCTCCAAAACGACCCTTCCATGTTGAAAGCGATACGTTCATGGGTGACGCCGGAAAACCGATTCCACCGGGTGGGGTCAAACCGCCCGTCGATGGGGCAGCCTTGTTTCCGCAGGCGTGCTGGCTGGAATACTCGTTCAAGAAAATATGCCCGAGTTGCGGTGTTTGAAAGTTAAGCTTCACTTGAAGGTTTACTGGAACCCATTTTTCGTCCAGCGTTCTTAGCGGTGTTGCTATCACGCAGCGAGATCGGTTCGAGCAGGTCGTCGGGGACTGCGCGAGTAAATCCTTCGGCAATTCGAAATAGTTCCGAGTAGACCGTCATTGGGCTATAGTTGTTCATTTCAACATGGCTGCCGTAGTCCAACAGCCGTAGCTGGATTACCAGCAATCCCCCGATAAACTCGACCAGGAATTCCGGCCTTTGGCCGAGCAGGTATTCGAGTGTCTGCTGGCTGAGGCGGTCGTAAGCGGCCTTCGGATCCCGCGCCTTAACCGTCCATTTTTTGTTGAATTCAATCGACTCAAAGGTTACCGGCTGGAGTTGGCCCGGCAGCTCGAGGCGATCTCCCAGGCTATGGGAGTGGATCACCATGTCAGGACAATCAGTTTTCGTATCGAGTACCAGGAACAACGCGATCGGCGACTTTTTTTTCCCCGAATGATCACCGTGTTTGAAGTCGATATGGGTATATCCGGTCGAGGTGTGAACGGCGGCGGCACGATCTTTGAATTGGCGCGTAAGCAAGTTGCGTTTTTGGGCGTGATGCCAGTAGATTCCGGAATTTTTTAGCTGCTCACCATGTCTCAACGATTGAACAATCTCGTCTCCCGGTTTGGCGACGAATTTCCAACCGTGTTGATTCGCCCAGCGAATCCACCTGAGGCGTTGATGGCACCGACCCAGGCCGAACAGGTAGCCAAATCCGCCGCCCAGCGGAATGCCCAGAATGCAGTCCATGATTCCCGGCCAGTGAAGCGAGGAGTCGTGACCTTCGAAAGCTTTGTCAAAGTCCGATGAGAGAGCGGAGATCGCCAGCGAAACGAAAAAAGGCCCAATCAAGGCGCCGATCAATATGTCGGGAATCAGGCGGGCATGGAAGCCGCCCGATTCGGACCAGATATACTGTTTTTCTGTGTCGGCCATCGACCTCTCATTGCGTTCTTTTAAGGGAGCGTTTGCTGTGGCGTGTATCAAGTTGTAACCAGTATCGTAATCGAAATCTTTGGCCCGGCCCAGTGATGGAAGCTCGATCTTCGGCGGTGAAACCACCACGGTCCAGGCTCTGACTTTATCATTCGTTCGACGTTTTAAAACGACCAGCGTCGCTCGAGTGTGATTCCCAATTTGGAAAAAACGATCGGTCGATTGGCCCTGCCCTCCGGTCTGGGTCGGCTTTGTTTCGGCGATATCGATGCTTGAATTGGGCGAGCGGTTGTGAGATTCTATAAGGGTCTCAAAAACTGCCCTTCCATGTTGAAAGCGATACGTTCATGACGGATGCCGACAAACGAGCCCCAACCGATGAGGGCCAACCGCAGAACGATTTAGCGACGACCGATTCGGAACGGACGATTCAACCGAGTGAAGCGGATACGCATGGTAGCCGTACCAACGATCAGACGTTGCAGCCGAGTGAGCCGGCTGACAAAAATGCCGAACTGGCTGGCCTGCCGGTCGATCGGACGATCCCTCCCACTTCGTCTGGATCTAGCGCCGCGGCCGAGACGAGCGCCGAGCCGGTCCATGACCAGACGTTGCAACCGGGCAAGTCCGCACCGGCAGCCGACGAACTCGACTCGAACGCGTTCGGCGATTACGAGATCCTGCAGGAGATCGCCCGGGGTGGGATGGGCGTCGTTTATAAAGCGCGGCAAGTCAGCCTGAACCGGATCGTCGCCCTGAAGAAGATCCTCTCGGGTCAGTTGGCTGGCGAGGAAGATCTGAAACGGTTCCAAATCGAAGCCGAGGCGTCGGCCCAACTCGATCACGTCGGCATTGTGCCGGTCTACGACTTTGGGCAGGTCGACGGCCAGTACTACTTCTCGATGGGGTTTGTCGAGGGGGATGACCTGGCGGAGCGGATTCGCGAGCGGCCGATGGAGGCCGAAGCGGCGGCCGGGATGATGATCAAGATCGCCCAGGCGGTCGGTTACGCCAACGACCAGGGCGTGATCCACCGCGACCTGAAACCGAGCAACGTGTTGCTCGATGGGCAGAACGAACCGAAGGTGACCGACTTCGGCGTGGCCAAACAGCAGGGGAACGATTCGGAGATGACGGCCCAGGGCCAGATCCTCGGCACGCCCAGCTACATGCCGCCGGAGCAAGCGGCCGGCCAGGGAGACACGGTCGATCAGCGCTCGGATGTTTACGCGCTCGGCGCGATCCTCTATGCATTATTAACGGGTCGCCCTCCGTTCCAGGCGGCCACGGCGATGGAGACGATGATCCAGGTACTGGATCAGCAGCCGGTCCCCATCTCACAACTGAACTCGACCATCCCCCGCGACCTGGAGACGATCTGTCTCAAATGTTTACAGAAAGATCCGGACCGGCGGTACGCATCGGCCGAGGCGTTGGCCGAAGACTTGCAGCGGTACCTGGCCGACGAACCAATCGTGGCCCGACCGCCGACGCGTGTCGAACAGCTGGGCCGCTGGGTCCGCAAGAATAGGGCGACGGCCATAGCCAGCGGTGTGGTGGCGGCAGCGCTGATCGTGGCGACCATTATCTCGATCAGTTTCGCGGTCGAAGCATCGCGGCAGCGGGATGTGGCGGCCGGCCAACGGGATGCGGCCAAAATCGCCAAGGAAGAGGCGGACAACCAACGGGAGATCGCCGAGGCGAAGACCGAGGAGGTGGCCCAGAAGGCGGACGAGATGCAGGTGATGGTCGACTTCCAGGCCGAACAGCTCTCGGGGATCGATGTGCCGGCGATGGGCGCGTCGCTCAAAGCGAAGATGATTGAGGAACTGCAACTCGAACCGTCCGCGGCGGCCAGTGCCGACTTTACCGGTGCTTCGCTGCAGCTGCTCGATGAACATATCTTTGGCCCGGCACTGGTGGCGATCGATCAACGGTTCGCCGAACAACCGCTGGTGCAAGCCAGACTACTCCAGACGATGGCCACAACGCTGCGAGAGCTGGGGCTACTCGAACGGGCGATGCAGCCGCAACAGCAGGCATTCGAAGTCCGTAGACGAGAGCTGGGCGACGATCATTCGGACAGCCTGGTCTCGATCAACAACCTGGGCCAGCTGCTCCAGAACCAGGGCAAGGACGCCGAGGCCGAGGCACTCTTTCGCGAGGCGCTGGAGGGCCGCCGTCGCACGCTCGGTGACGAACATCCGGATACCCTGACGTTGATCAGCAACCTGGGCCAGGTGATTAGGTACGGTGATCTCCTGTTAGCGAAAAACGTGGCAAGGAAAGCCGAGAGGGAGGCGCTGATTCGCGAGGCGCTGGAGGGCCGCCGTCGCACGCTCGGTGATGACCATCCGGACACCCTGACGTCGATTAACAACATGGGTTCTTTTTTATATAGGGAGCGCAAGTACGATAAAGCGCTGTCGTACTATAACGAGGCGCTGGAGACCAAGCGTGGCACGCTCGGTGATGAACATCCGGACACCCTGGCGTCCATTTACAACCTGGGCCGGACTCTCCAGGACCAGGGCAAGTACGCCGAGGCCGAACCGTTCTGTCGCGAGGCGCTGGAGGCCCGCCGTCGCACGCTCGGTGATGAACATCCAGACACCCTGGCGTCGATCGACAACATGGGTTTCCTGCTCCAGAGGCAGGGCAAGTATGACGAAGCGCTGCCGTACTACAGCGAGGTGGTGGAGACCAAGCGTGGCACGCTCGGTGATGAACATCCGAGCACCCTGGTGTCGATCAACAGCCTGGGCGAGCACTATAGGAGCCACGGGAAGTGGGCCGAGGCCGAACCGTTCTTTCGCGAGGCGCTGGAGGCCCGCCGCCGCACGCTGGGCGACGAACATCCGGCTACCCTGCGGTCGATTGGAAATCACAAATCCATCTTAATGCGAATAGCAGACCCTGATAAATATCCGCCCATAACCCGAAAACAAAAAAGGGATAATTATTTAAAAAACATGAGAAGATTCCAACAAAAGTTGCCAGGTGATAAGGAAACAAGTGATAAGGAAGCAAGTGATAAGGAAGCAAGTGATAAGGAAGCAAGTGATAAGGAAAAACCTGGCCCGCCGTCTGGAGCCAAACGATAGAACGCACGACTGACGCCACGGATTAAAAAAATGCCGGTGAATCGCTAGGCTTTGCATGCTCCAGACGTGTTCCAGTCTGGCCGGTCGTTCACTGTGTCAAACGGCGCGCCCGTTTTCGCATATTCACCGAGGAAATATACAGTTTCGAACACAACCCGAAATGACTTCCCCACAAACGGACGGCGTGGACCTGCGCCACTCCTGCGGTGACCGTCCGTCCACAGCAAACGATCGACCAGTTCTATTTGTTTTTCCTGGCCCAGCGAGGCAGTTTGGAATTCCGCTGGCTGGAAATTTTGTAACAATTGGCGGCTTCCGTTTCACTGTGGACTGAAGAGTTTGATTCTGTGGCTGGCTCTCAGCGTGATTTACCCGCGTATTGCCGGTTTGTTTGTCCGCATTTGATTCCCGGTTTTAATTCAATCCTAGGAGAAGGTTTATGAAAGTGTTTTCTGCTGTGCTGGTTTTGTTTTTCATTCAAGGAATAAGTCACGCTCAGGACGATCAGGCGAAAAAAGATGCCGAACAGATTAAGGCCCAGATTCTCAAGAACAACGAGGAAATGAAAAAGAACAAAACACTCAAGGAAAACAATATCTCTGCCGAGGGATCGCACGACTTCTGGTCAAGCGGCGGTTTATTAGTTGAACTCGGACCTGATTTTCGATACGAGTTCGATTCTTTTAATTTGAACAGCAAACATATTACCATCATCTCGTTGGTGCCGGGCAAGGCAGCCGTGGCCGCCTATTACAATGAGGGTTCCTTCAAGCCGAAGAATAGCAGCAAGGTTGACCACTACTTGTGTCGCGTCACGACAGTATTTGTCAATGAAAATGGCAAGTGGAAAGCCCGGCATTCGCATTTTTCA
>JABACA010000088.1 GCA_014237975.1 Mariniblastus sp.
TTCTTGCCTGGCTCTTTGGCGCTTCGGATTTAAAGCAGATGAAGGCCGGGACGATGGACCGGGAAGGGGAAGGCTTGACCAAGGCGGGTTACATCATGGGAATCGTTGGAACCTGCTTAGTGATCTTTGTTATTGTTATCTACGTGATTATCGCTGTTCTAGCTGTTGGCGCCGCAGCAGCCGGCGGCAATCTGTAATCTCCGGCCAAATGCCGGATGCGACTGGCAGCGGAATGGAGCCTGCACATTGGGGACGTTCAACGGGTTGCGCTAAGGTGACTCGTTGACGTCTCCGTTGATGCGATCAAAATTCCAGTAGTCTACCCGACTTCAATCATTGACCCTTCCACTGCTTTCGATAGCCAGGACCATGCCACATTCTTTTTTACCCGAACCTAGTCGTGATGCTGAATTGCCCGACTCCCAAGGGAGGTTTGGTGAGTTTGGAGGTCGCTATGTGCCGGAAACGCTGGTCGCTGCACTGGACCAACTGGAACAGGAATACGTCCAGGCCAAACAGGACCCGGCCTTTCAGCAGGAACTCGACCATCTGCTAAAGAATTTTGTCGGTCGTCCCTCGCCGTTTTACTTTGCCAAACGTCTAACCGACCATTGTGGTGGCGCCCAGATATGGTTGAAACGGGAAGACCTCAATCACACCGGTGCACATAAAATCAACAACACCCTGGGGCAGGCACTGCTGACCCGCCGGATGGGCAAGACCCGGGTGATCGCCGAAACGGGAGCGGGCCAACACGGTGTGGCCACGGCCACTGCCTGTGCCCACTTTGGTATCCCCTGTGTCGTTTACATGGGAGAGGAAGATGTTCGCCGACAAGCTCCCAACGTGCGCGCGATGCGTTTCATGGGCGCCGAAATCTGCCCCGTCACCAGTGGTTCACGAACATTGCGAGATGCGGTCAACCAGGCGATGCGGGATTGGATGGCAACGGTCGAAGATACGCACTACATCCTGGGCAGTGTGGTCGGCCCACACCCATTTCCGCTGATTGTACGGGACTTTCAAGCCGTGATTGGCCGCGAGACGATCCAACAGTCCCAGGCCGCTCTGGGTCGTTTGCCCGACCTGGTCGTGGCCTGCGTGGGTGGCGGCAGTAACGCGGGCGGAATGTTTTATCCATTTGTAGCCACCACCGATGTCGAACTGGTGGGCGTGGAGGCGGGCGGGCGGAATAGTCAACCTGGCAATCATGCCGCCAGTCTGGGACTCGGAAAACCGGGTGTCCTGCATGGCAGTTTCAGTTACGTCTTGCAAGATCCGGACGGACAAACCGAAGACGTTCATTCGGCTTCGGCCGGGCTGGACTATCCGGGGGTGGGGCCTGAACATAGTCATTGGAAAGCAGTGGACCGCGTGTCTTATTGCAGCGTTACCGATCAGGAGGCGTTGGACGCATTTCAGCTGATGTGTACCACCGAGGGCATTTTGCCCGCACTGGAATCATCTCATGCCGTGGCCGCAACCCTTAAACTGGCTGCCCAGCGGAGTCCCGACGAGGTGGTGGTCATCTGCCTGTCAGGCCGGGGCGACAAAGACGCGGCCGAAATCCAACGCCTGATTGAATCCGGTTAAGCACTACCCCCTTTGAGTCACTCATGTCCGCAATCGATGAACAGTTTCGCAAGCTGCGTTCCGCAGGGCAGGTTGCCTTTATGCCGTTCATCACGGCCGGTGACCCGGACTTGAATTTTACAGGCGACCTGCTCAAGGCGCTGGATACGGCGGGATGCAGCTTGATCGAGCTCGGTTTTCCCTACAGCGATCCGATCGCTGACGGGCCCGTGATCCAGGAGTCCTACACCCGCGCCTTAAAACAGAAGGTACGCGTCGACGACATCCTGAAAATGGTCGGCCGCGTCTCGCCAACCATCAATACCCCGCTCGTGGCGATGGTCAGCTATGCCATCGTTTTTCGGCACGGAATTCAACCGTTCCTGGACCACGCGAAATCGGCCGGCATCTCGGGATTGATTGTTCCCGATTTACCCTGCGACGAATCAGATGGGCTTCGAGCCCTGTGTGATGAACGCAACTTGAGCCTGGTCCCGTTGATCACGCCCACCACCGCTCCTGAACGGGTCGCCAGGATCCTCGAACATTCCAGGGGATTTATCTACTATGTTTCGATCGCCGGAATCACCGGGGAGCGAACCCAATTACCGGCCGAACTGGCAGACAATTTACAAAACCTTCGCTCGCAGACCAGCACGCCTGTCTGTGTCGGGTTCGGTATCAGTCAACCGGACCAGGCCAGCATGTTGACGGATTCGGCCGATGGAGTCATTGTTGGCTCGGCCATTGTGCGACGCATTGGGGAGCTGGCTCACCAGGATCGCAACGCCGCCATCCAAGGTGTCGTTGATTTTTCTCGTGAAATGGTTAGCTCACTGAAAAAACGATAAGGCGTCAACTGCCCCTCTTGATCGTATGCGACAGCCAGCAAAAAAACAGTTGCACGCCGATCAATTCAGACGTTGGCAGCTGCTTGCAAAGCACCAGATTTGCTGTTTATGCGGGTGATAAATGGGCAGCTGCTGGCACGAAGGTGCAAAAACGACTTGACTCAAACAATTCGGCATTACTAGAGTTAAAGGAGAGGGTTACCTATTATCGGAGGTAGAAACGTGACCGCACGACCGAACAGGTCGGCGATGCATCGCTATTTTGCCGGGCTCGCCGAAGCAACTTTTCAATCGCAACTGGGCGTTGTCGATCCGCCCATGATCGACTATCTCAGCGACTTGCTGATAAGATTTGTACGAAACGATGCCGTCCATTCGGTTCGCTCCACCAACGGGCGGCCCCTGTTAAGCGTAGCCGAAATGGTATCCGAAGCGGCCGAAAGGCTGGGGGATGCCAAGCGAAAAATCCACCAGCACATCGGTGACTTTACGTTGTTCTGGGCAGGTGTTTACCCCGAAGCGCTGCGACGACCCAATGATCCGGTCGACACGACCAGCGATCAATTTGAGAACTACTGCACGCACGGGCGACGAGCCTATCGAATTGCCAGCTGTATCGACCTCTCCAGCAACGACGGGCCGGAACCTGTTGTGCTGGAACGCCTCAGCGAACAATTTGACCTGTGTTGTTATGGCTTGCGCGAAGTAAGGCGGCAATGGGAAGACGGGGACGACAACCATTTGGGCTCCGGCACCATCCTGGTAAAGTGAGTAACCGGGTTGGGTCATCCAGCACGAAAAACGTTGTTGTTCAGGATACGATCCCCTTGGTGACCATCATGAAGACGTCTTCCAGCGTCGGTTCTTTTTCTGCGTAGCTCTTTACTTCCACCTGGTTGCTGACCAGCGCTGCCAATAATTCGGCCTGTTGGTGCTGACCT
This sequence comes from Mariniblastus sp., assembly GCA_014237975.1. GTDB lineage: Bacteria > Planctomycetota > Planctomycetia > Pirellulales > Pirellulaceae > Mariniblastus. The sequence continues at coordinate 3,365 of JABACA010000088.1, forward strand.
TCGGCAAACTCGATGGTCACATACTCGCCATCCACTTGTACATCGCGAACGTTAAGATTGGAACGGATGATCGACAGACCTTTCTGAAGTTGATCGCCAATCCGTGCCTTGATGACTACATTTCCTCGAATCCGTTGATAGACGTCCTCGATCGGGCCATGCATTAACATCTGCCCCCGTTCGATGATTCCAATCGAAGTGCAACAATCGGCCAACTCCGTTAAAATATGACTGGAAATCAAGATGGTTTTACCCATCTGCCTCAACTCTTTCAGCAGTGCCTTGACTTCAATCCGCGCTCGCGGGTCCAACCCGCTGGCCGGTTCATCCAGAATCAGGACAGGTGGATCGTGAACCAGGGTCTTGGCCAGGCATAGGCGCTGTTTCATTCCGCGGGACAGTCCATTCACAAAATCATTCCGTTTGTGGGTTAGATCCAGCAACTCCAGGACATCCCGAATGACCTGTTTCCGCTGAGTCCGGCCAATTTGATAGGCGACCGCAAAAAAATCAAGGAACTCCCAAACTTTCATGCCGTCATAGACACCAAAGCTGTCCGGCATGTATCCAACACTCCGCCGTACATTCATCGGATCGCCCGACACGCTGTAACCATTGACCGAACCATCTCCCCGAGTGGCTCGCAACAAGGTCGCCAAAAATCGAATGGTGGTACTTTTCCCCGCTCCATTGGGCCCGATGAAACCAAACATCTCGCCTTCTTTGATTTCAAGATCCAGCGCGCCTACCGCTGTAAAATCCCCGTAGTCTTTGCCAAAATTTTTGAGTTCGATCATCTGCCTGCTGCTGTTTCTGCCAGTTGATGGTTGGGGGATACAGTCTAACTACTCGTCGGGTTTCTCGCTTGGTTCGTCAAAAGCGTCCATGTCCTCTTCCCAGTCCAAGCTGGTTCGCGACGAGCCAAAATCGCTCAACAGGTTTCTGTCCCGCTGGGCCGGCAACATGGGCGGTCGTTTCAGATGAATCAGCACCAGTGTTTCCTGGTCGGTTTGGGTTGATGCCGGATTGAACTGGTTGTTGCTCAAGGGTTGTCGCGTCACACCCAGCAGACGGGTTTCACCGGGCGCCATTTGCAGGTTCTCGATGACGGCATCAAGTAATTGGCTAACATTGATCTTGTTGGATGGATGGAGATTAATGAAGAGCAATTCAAATGTCTCATAGTCAACCGACGGGTTCTCTTGCGGGGCTGCCAGGGCGGAAGCCGTTTTGTTGATTTGCTCCTGAACGATTGGCAAAAATTCATCCCATTGTTCCCTAATTTCCGGGACCTCGCGAAACAGTTCCGCCGGGAGTGATGTGTGCCCCTCCAGTGTCCGATCCCCGTGTTTCTCGGCCAACGACCTCCAGATCCGTTGGGCAACCGATTTTTTTTCAGGATATAACAGCCGCCTAAGCTCGTCTGCTTCTACGCCGTTTGGCACCGGCTGGAACTGCAAATCATCTAAACGGTCCTGCGGTTCCATTTCGCCAATCCAGGCAAACTCCAACGACGAGTCCGGTAGTCTCCGCAAAATGGCTGCGTCCTGCAACCAAACCGAGCTGTCGTTTTCCAGTCGAATGTTCGATGAGCTGTCGTCATACCGAAAGGAGCCGCCCAGATCCAGCATCATCTCGGTATGCAGCAAGCCGGTTGTATTGGATTGAATCTGAAAATCTTCCAAACGGTTTGCAATGGTCCTGTGCATGTTGACCGGCGACATGACTTCTTTCTTTTGAAACCTGTCGGCCGCCAGGCCAAACGGCAAAGCCTGTGCGGAAGCATTGTCCAATTCCAGTTCATAGCCGGTTGAAAGCGATGTGTAGAGCGCGGAATACTGGGTCAGATGGCCGCGCTGGTGTCCGTTGTAAACTTCCAGCAAGGCAACCTGTGTGTTGCTGCGAACAAAACCGATATCCAATGATGCCATCTTGGCGACGGCGAACGCTCCTGTAACAGCAATGATTGGCGCGGCAATCCAGGCCCACTCGACACGTCCCATCATGCGAAAAACCAGCCAGTTCAACGGCACCAGCACCACCAGGTAAACGGCCAACATTTGCAAAACAAACTTGCTGGACGGCGGTGTGATGCCGGCCGAGTTGATCAATGTCTGGCGGGCCGCGTTGGAAATCCCGCTTTGATCATTCCAGCCAGCATTGCCCGCCTGTGAATCGTGCTGGTAGCCACCATAATGCCAATAGTCCTCCAGCCGCCGCGTGTGACTGCTGGCGATTTGTCCGGCACCGGCAATATTGAAGCCTCTGTCTGCATCCGCAGCATGAGGCGCAGGACCCCAGGCTGAAATGGGTGGGCGAAAACCAGCTGACGTCGAATCGGCTGGATCGTTGTCGTTAAGCTTCCGCCCGATATTCGCTTTAATCTGCGTTCCATCGTTGGACAGATCCCGACTGGTATAGCGCAATGCTGTCGCCAACATGGGGTCCATGATGTGCGTCGATTCATCAACAAACTTGAACGTGAGGGTTTCGGAATCGGTTACTCCAAATTGACGGGCCGGCTTTCGCAGCAAACATCCGTTAAAAAAACTGCGGTAGCTGGGCCAGGCAATCACCGGCGCCTCATCCAGCGAAAACGACGTCGCGACGACTCGCCCGCGGCCGACCTGTCGCTCGATCGCAATCTGTCCCGTGTTGTTCACAAACGACGCTGCGGGGTGCGGATCGAAATCCAGTCCAATCAAAGGACTGTCTTGGTCAACCTTCAGGACGTGTTTCAGTTGAAGGTTGTTTTTCACCGGGACAGCCCAGTGTTTGTTGAGTTCCGACAAGTCTTCCTGGGTCAGGTTGCGGGTTCCCTTAAAGGTGGCTGGCAAATACTCGGCCAGGAAACTGGATTGCAATTTGTCCAAACAGTCGGGGCCACTCAAAATCAACTGCCCGCCAAAATGCAACCAGTCAACCAGCGATTGTTGCTGCTCCGCATCCAGTTGATCCGGTTCAAGATCATCCCATATCAGATAGGCGATTGTCGTCCAATTCAGCGCTTCCCTGGGAAGCGAAATCGGATCCTTGTTGGGCCGGGTTCGCACAACGTAGTAAAACGGAGGAAACCGTTCATTCAAGTAGGTGACATCCGGGATAACAACACAGTCCAAAGCATTGACATAAGTGTAGGCATCCGGCCGATTGGTCAAAACAACCATATGCTGCTGGAAATTATGCATGGCAGTCCGCGCCAACCGCATGCTGTGTTGCAACAGGCCACTGGTGCCACTGTGGAATTCAAAATCGATGGCGGCATTCTTCAAATCCGGGTTTTTGGGCAGATACAGACCGATCTCAAAGTTGCGCCATTCTTCTTTGGGAAGTGACACGGGACGAACGGACTGCATAAAATAATTGGTCCGCTGTACCGTCGACGGGCTGCTATTTTTTCCGTTGAAGGGCCTGGCCAACAACTCACCCTGGGCATTGAAATTGTTGGCGATCATCCGGACATCGGTCGTTACCCAGTGACCCAGCTTGGTGTGATTGGTACGGATTTCGCTGAAATAGTTACCGGGAAAAACGACCGGCGGTTTGTTTTCGTAGTTCTCTTTAACCGTTTCCTTCTTTTTTTCTTCCTCTTTCTCTGCATTCGCTTGGGGGTCTTCCTCCGTACAGCCTCCGCAGCCCGCGACCAACAACAGCGAACATGACAGCAGAACCAGAGTTAAAAGTCGACAAGGCGATTTTGGAAAAGCTTCCGATTTAATCATTTCGATCGCAGAATTCCTTGGTTTGTTCGGGCTTGCTTTGCCGGCCCGGCAGATGGGTCATTTCGATTCTATACCTATCGCACTCTCTGGGCGACGAACATATCGGCAATAAATCTCTTTTTTGGCGGTAACGCGGCAAAAATGGCCGATTGCAGATGTTGGTTCTAGCTGCCAACCGCTGCCAGTTGGAGCCCGGCGGCGGACAGTGTGTTTTCCAACAACATGGTCACCGTCAATGGACCCACACCACCGGGTACCGGGGTCACATACGACGCCACGGGAACCACGTCATTGTAATCAACATCACCTACCAGCCCGTCATCGGTTCGATTGATGCCCACGTCAACCACTACGGCGCCCAGTTTCACCATATCACCCGTGATGAACTTCGGTTGCCCGATGGCTGCAATCAAGATGTCTGCCTGTTGCGTTACGGCCCCCAGGTCGGAGGTTTGGCTGTGACAGATCGTCACTGTGGCATTGGCCATTTCCGGACCCAATCCAATGTCGCGATTGGCCAGCATCAAGGCCATCGGCTTGCCGACAATATCGCTGCGACCAACAATCACCACATTCTTGCCTTGGGTATGGATCTGATATCGCTTCAACATCTGAATAATGCCGTGCGGCGTGCAAGGCAAAAATTGAGGCCGGCCCTGGGATATCAATCCGACATTCCTGGGGTGAAATGCATCGACGTCCTTGAGCGGACTCACTGCGTCAAGCACGACTTGCGTGTCGACTTCCCTCGGCAGCGGGAGTTGCACCAGGATCCCGCTCACCTCGGGATCCTCGTTTAACTGGCGGACCTTTTCAAGCACTTCGTCGGTCGTCGAATCAGCCGGCATCCGGTGCAGCTGACTCTTGATCCCGGCGCGTTCACAGGCGCGTTCCTTGTTGCGAACATAAACCTGGCTGGCAGGATCATCTCCAACCAGGACAGCCGCCAGCGCCGGTGCGAAATGGTGGGTTTCCACAAAAGTCGCCACGCGCTGTTTGATTTCTGCCTGAATTTCCTTGGCAATCCGTTTGCCGTCTAAAACTTCCGCTGACATAATCTTCCCCGGTTTCCGTTTGATACAGGGGCAGTGACTGTGGCCCCACCTTGGTCATTGCTGGTCGGACGGTGAGCTGCCCTGGAGCTCACCCCCTGTCGGTGTGTCGCCTGTGGGTTGTTGCTGGCTGTCGGGTTCGTCAAATGATCCGCCACTCACATCAAACGACATCACAGCAATCTCGGATTCCACTATTTTTTTTAGCGCCAGCGTATCCTGCGCCATTTCCTGTTGTCGTCGTTTCGAATTTTGAAATGGAACCAACAGCCGGCTGAACCCTTTGGTTGTTAACTTGATCTGATAACTCAAGCCCGTTTTTCCCGATTCGTTTTCCAGCTTAAAAAGCGAGCTGAGGATCGTGTTGGGGGCTCGTGAACGAACCGTAAAGATCTCGTTCTGTTGAAATCGAATGACCTCGTCTTGAAAAACCCTGGGTTCCCCATTGAACTGCAACGTCGACTGCGATTTGGATCCCAACTGGACCGGGCCATCGGTGAGAGGCTGAATGTCGTCGACTCGGGAATTCCATTTTTTGACACGAAGCGGTTCTACCAAGTAAGGAAAAACCTGTTCCGGCAGGGCATTAATCGAAATGGCGGTCGAGTATTCCTGCTTTTTGCCGCCGAGAAACCACAAGCACCCGAGGGCAATCCCAACCGCAATCACCATAAACAAAATAAATTTTACGAAACCGCTCATAAGGATTTGCAGGTTAATGAAAGCGTGGGTCACATCAAGTCGTCATCCTAACCTAACCACTTCTATTTTCAACTATCGTTAAATTGCCGGAATCAAATGGAAATACAAGACATGGGTTACATGGTTGTGTTCCCTTTAATGAAGCTCAAAAAAGGCCCTTGCCTAACACACCGAAGCTTATTCGCACTTCTCAACCGTGCAGCAACCGCCTGTCGAGATCATGTGACGGTTGGATTTTCGAGCAGACTCCTATCAGCGTGCAATATTGGTTCTTTTCTGTCCCACGGCCAACAGCGACCATCCGCCAATCATCAGCACGACCACTCCCAGCTGCAATGAGAACAAGGTAACCCACAGCGTCACGTCCGCAATTTGCAGTCCGGGTATCAATCCTATCAAGACAAGCCCTGTCGCGCCGCAGATAACAGGCAGCCTCAGCCTCAACTCCCAACCAGCCAGGAGCAGGACGACCAACATCGGAATGGCGAGTGTAAAATAATGCCCCCAGGCAACCGGCCCGCTCAACAACGGTATGAGTAAACCGGCAGCTATCGCAACCATGGCGCGAGTTTGGATCGCCAACGACGGCTGTGCTGCTGGCGGTGCATCCGGATCGGTTACCCAGCGCGTACTCCACAAGCGCCACGTCAGGCCAAGCAACAACAACAAGGTCAGCAACATGCTGATCGGTTTCATCGCGGGATGGGGGCCAAGCAGGCAGAGAGAATAGTTGCCCGATTCAAGGGGAAAAGGCTGATCCCAGATCCTGCCAAAATAAACCCACCAGTCACTCCACGCGGCGGGGGTGCCCATGAAAATACTGCCCGCAGCCAAGGCAACAAGGGTTGCAGCCAACCAGCCAGCCATCAATAGAACGCCATCTCGTCGACGCGAATCCACAACCAACAGGATCGCCAGGGCCACGCTGCCTAATAACACGTTGGGTTTGTAAGAGGCTGCCAGTCCCAATATCAATCCTGCTATTAACCACCGGTTGCGTGTTCGGAGCGCCAGGCCGGCCCCGATCGCCAGAGCCACTTGCAACAATTGAAAACGGTTAACATTGGCCACGGCAATGTCCAGGAACAGTGGTTTGTAAATCGCGAGCAACAGTCCCGCCAACAGAATCCAACTCCAAGGCGGGGCGCGCAGCGCAGCACCGATCAACCCCACCGCGACGATCAATCCGAACGTACTGGCCCACTGAAAACAAAGAAATCCAATTTCGATATCTTTGCCGCCGGGCAGGTTTTGGACCGCATAAAAGAACGGGGTTCCGGTTGGATTGAGGCCCGTCTCGTAAAGCTGCCTGTAATCGTCCAGCCAGATGTTGAGACGTGCCAAACCATCTGCCGACAGTTCCTCCGGCAACTCCTGCTCGGCGCGCTGCAGAATCAATTCCTGGGCCTGTGGATCATAGATATTACGGATATCCCAATCCGCCACTGAACGAGGAATGATCCAGAAGTGCAGGTAGTCGATCCCACTGCCGGCTTCGGTGAATCGGGCAGCTTGAAAAATTCCCCAGCCCAGGACGACGATCGCAAACCAAGTCTTCCAGTTCTGCAAGTTGATTCCTGTCAGTTATTGTTGCCAGCGACTGGGTTATTGCTGCAATTCGGTAATCGTTCAATGACCCAAGCGAGCCATGAGACGACATCCACGGGTTGTCGCCTGGCAGGGACGGTTAATTTAACCGTTGACAGCCAGCCAATAAAACCACGGCAAATCGCGCTGCCTTGTTTCGAAACGCCCATGTTTGTGAAATCCGACATCGGTCGTTTTTGCAGGCAAGCGTGTCGTCCGTTTCAATTCGATTTGTCTTTCTTTTTCCGTGGTTTACTGGGGGCCTTGCCGGCCTTGGGTGGATCCAATCCATCATCCGGCTGGTTCCAGAGTCGATAAGGATCGTCTTGCCGACGCATTTCAGCCAACAGCAGCGCTTCCATTTCTGCCAGCTTGGCGGCGTGTTTTGGATTGTCCGCCAAGTTGACCTGGTTCTTGGTAGGCTGGATACCCGTTAAGGCGATCACCTGTGGCGCGTGGTGTTGGGCCACAAACTCGTGCGGGTTCTCTGCCAGGTTGAACAGCTGGGTGACTTGCACACCGTCCCTGGGAGAATCGTACTTGAGCAGTTTCCAATCGCCTTTCTTGACACATCGCATGCCCGGTTTGGCTCCACCGCAATAACAACCATAGACCTCGTCGCGGACCGTTTCCCGTTTGCCCTCGAGAACCGGCTTGAAGCTGATGCCTTGATTGGTGGGGGGGGCGTTGACGCCAGCCAGATCGCAAAAGGTTGCCAGTACATCCATCAGATAGATATTGCCCTGGACACGGCTACCCGCCCGGATGCCGGGTCCCTGGACAATCATCGGAACACGAAACGTATGTTCGTACAGGTTTTGTTTTCCCTGCAATCCATGACGACCGATCGCCATGCCATGATCCGAAGTGTAAAAGATATAGGTGTTATCCAGTTCGCCCATCGCCTCGAGTTTTTTGAGTACACGTCCAATTTGAATGTCAATGTTTTCGCTGCAGGCAAACTCGCGGCCCAGTTCATTTCGAATCGTGACTTCGTCGCGGTTCTTCCACACGCCACTGACGTTGACTTCATCCCGAACGCCCATATGCGTGTTATTGAAAGGATGTTTTGGCAAATAGTTGGCAGGTAGCGCGGGCTGTTTGGGGTGGGCCGCAGGAAGAGAGGCCTTGTCGGTGTGATTTGCGGCCCCGTACTTGGCCAGTAATTCCCGTTTGCCGTCCCGCACATCGTGTGGATGTGAGAATCCGAAATAGATCAGAAACGGATCTTCATCCTCAGCCGCTTGGCGATCATTCAGATAGTTGAGCACCTGTTCGGCGTGCCACCAGCTCCCTTTTTCATCGGCCGCGCCGCGCCGCGTACCGTCGTGACGGACGGTGAACAACTGGTTGGCCGCCGCGTAGCTATTACCGTTTTTACAGGTTCGCATCGTATCGTAACCCGCTCCGTTAAAGACGGCGGGGATCGTGTGGTTGGCCAGGTCGGCCGGTACCAGGTCCGAATTCGTCATATGCGGATTATTGGTTCGTCCAGGTTTGTTGGGCACATGCCACAGCGGGCGACCCGCCATGATCATATGTCGCGAAGAGGTGCAGACGCCCCCGGTCCAGGCACCCATCTGGTGGGCCGCGTCAAAAACCATTCCGCGGGCAGCCAATTGGTCGATGTTCGGTGTCGCCAGCTTGGAGTTTTTGTCGTAGACCTTCAAGTCAAACGGCGACTGGTCGTCAACCATAATGAACAGGATGTTGGGTCGCCGATCGTCGGCAGGCAACAGGACGGCCGAACTGATACCTAGCAAAAAAACAATAACTAACAGCAGGGCGGGTGGAAGTTTCTTGGTTTTCATGATTTGACTGTTAATCGACCGGGTGGGTGGTGACAAAGTTGGCCCAACATTGACCCATGTTGAGTACGCGATTGTTAACGGGTTGCGAGCCGCTTAATTCTCATTCTTGTTTTTCTTTTTCATCTTGCCAAAGTTCAATGACAATGCAACTTTATTCTTTTGTGTTTCACCTGGTGTGCTGCGACCGCGGTCGATGTAGCTTTGCATCAACACGGTCATTTTTTCTGCCACCGGGCGCTGATTGTCGATCACATTTTCGGTTTCACTCAGATCCGATTCCAGGTTGAATAGTTCTCGATCGCCGCTCCGGTGAAACACGATTTTCCAGGGTCCCTGGCGGAGCGCCAGCCCTCCCGGGGCCTGGTGAACGGTCGCTTCGCGGGTCGGTCGGTTGGTTTGACCCATTAAACAGGGGAGGAAACTGACGCTATCCTCGCCGGCGTTGGCCGGGAGCTTGGATTCCACAAGGTCCGCGCAGGTGGCCAGCAGATCCGTGAGACAAACGGTCTGATCGCAAGTGGTACCCGGCTCGATTTTGCCAGGCCATCTCGCCACGAACGGTTCGCGATGTCCGCCCTCGTAAATACTGCTCTTGGCTTCGCGCAGCGGTGCATAAGGTCGATTGGCGGCGCCGTTATCGCCGGTGGCGATCACCAAGGTGTTGTTTGATTGACCCGTGCGTTGCAGTGCATCGAGCAGCTGACCAAGCATGTGATCACCCTGGTAGACCCAGTCGGCATACTTGCCTGCCTTACCTTCAATTCCAGACTTGCCTTGGAATTCAGCGGCCGGTACGACCGGGCTGTGCGGCGGACACATGGGGAAGTAAAGAAAAAAGGGACCGTCCTGGTTCGCTCGCTGTTCGATATACTCGACCGCCTTGTTAATCATCAACGGTTGGTTCTCAATGCCTTTGACGTTGGCAACCACCGCATCCTGTTCGATGATCGAGCCGATGTTGCGGGCATGGGTAAAACCGTAGAAATAATCGAAACCAACCGCGTTGGGACCGTCGGTCAGCTTGGCTCCAATGGGCAGCATCTTGTCCGATCCCGGTTTACCGTCTACCCAGTTCATGCCGAGATGCCATTTGCCAATGCAAGCGGTATGGTATCCCTGCTGTTTCAGAAACGAAGCGACCGTCATCCGGTCCGCCGGAATGATGGGCGGTGAATACGTTTTCAAAACACCAAACTGGCCGATACGGCAGGGGTAACGGCCGGTCAACACTCCGTAACGTGTGGGCGTGCAATTCGAGGCGGCCGAGTGCGCATCGGTAAACCGCATTCCCTGGTCGGCCAGCCGATTGAGATGGGGTGTCTTGAATTGGCTCTCGCCGCGGTAGACGGTTGGCTGGCCGTATCCGATGTCGTCAAACAGGACAAAGACGATGTTCGGTTTCTCGGCGGCAGCCAACTGGAGGACACCGCCCAGGCAAACCAGGACCAGGCCGATCCCAATCCGTGCTTTGGTGATTCGACGCATCAGGTTCTCTCAACTCGATGATGGGAAACCGTTATTCAATATCCTAATCTAATTGCCCGTTCGACGTCTTGATCTTGATTTTTCAGGCAAGCCCAGCCGTTTTATCGCCTAATTGGATCGTGGTCAGCGGGGGTTTTATTGCGATTCATGCAATCGTCGTCAATGAGTCCTCAACTCCGTCTTCAAAATGAACCGTCACGAAAAAGGCCCGCCATTAACGGCTGCAAACGCCGTTTACCGGTCGGTGCGGCGTGCGTCGCCCGGCAAGGCAATTCTGAGAAATCGGTTTTTTTGTGTCGTTTCAGCGGGCCGGATGACGGATTATTGGCAGCCCAACAGGGCAAATTCCACGAAACACGTACCCGCCCAATGGCGGGGGGAAGATCCGTTAACCAGACAGACTACCAATCATTAGAAAGGTCATTCCATGGTTACTTGTATGCGACAACGACACTCCGAGGCGAGCTGCTGGAACGTTTTTTCAACCCCCGCCAGGACCCGTTCCTGCCTGTTTATTCTGGCCCTGATTGGCATAGCGCTTTCGGTGCCTCAGGAACAAGTGCATGGACAAATCCCCTTCGGCAAGGTCCCGCTGCAAGCGGAAAAACCGCTCGAACAGCTTCCCCCCAACTTGGCCGAAGAACTGTTAGTAGATATTGTCGATATTGAGGACGGAGAACTGGTCGGAAGATACGTTGTTATTCAAGTCAAGTACTGGTTCCTGTGGGAGGACTGTTGGAAGGCGCACGATGATCCTTGGGGCTATCCGCCCTCTGGGTCCTGGGACAGAGAAAGGTACTCGGACGAAGGATGGGAAACCGTTTGCGAATCTGAGTTCCTCCCTGACGATCCGGATGATCCATCCTGGATGGCTGGGTTGGCTTCGTATCTAGCAGCCCATCAAGGAATGGCTGAGATCCATTATTTAATGAACGGCTACCCACCGCACAGCGGACCTAGCGGGTTCTCATTGCCACATCATCCGCGGGCAAGGCCCCTCCGTCGTTTCGTGCGGGATTGGTACTACGGCGAATTCAGACTGCTGAAACCGTACCTGAAACATGCCTCTGTGCGCTTCATTGAGGTTGAAATATACCGGGACAGTGATGGCAACCTGCATAAGCTTGAAACGGTTGATTGGGCGGCTTGAGTATCAAGGTGACAGCCAATGCTCTGGTCAAACGGGCGATGGGGCGGGTGGCGGCACCTTCCATCAGCCATCGATTCGCATTATGGAAGACACCTATTAGAATGCGGTTCCAAATTCATCGCCCATTGTTGGAGAACTGATGGAACCCGTTCCTTTTTTGTCACCTAGCGAAATCCGTGATCGCACTCCGTACCCAAAGTTGATCGAAGCGTTGGACGACATTTTTCGAGGCGATGCCACCGCACCGCCTCGCCATCACCACGATATCCCTCAGCCCAACGGTCCGGACGCCACGATGTTAATCATGCCGGCCTGGCGACCTCGAGGCGCCGTGGGCGTCAAAGTCGTCAACGTCTACCCGGAAAATGGAAACCAGGGGCTGCCGGCCGTCAACGGAATCTACCTGCTGTTTGATGGCAAGACAGGACGGTTGGCGGCACTGGCCGACGGTTCCGAGATCACTGCCCGGCGAACGGCTGCTGCTTCGGCGCTGGCCTCGCGCTACCTCTCCAACCAGCAGGCCCGTGTCATGTTGATGGTTGGAACCGGGCGGTTGTCCCGTGAACTGATCCGCGCCCATCGATGTGTGCGGCCCCTGGATGAAGTGATGGTCTGGGGGCGTGACGTGGACAAAGCCCAGGCGGTCGTCGGTGATCTTGACGACGGCAGCTTTTCGATCCGCGCCACGCAAGACCTTGAGTCGGCCGTTAGAGATGCCGACCTGATTTCGACGGCAACCCTGTCGTCCAAACCGCTTATCCATGGCGCTTGGCTTAAACCGGGGTGTCATATCGATCTTGTGGGAGCTTACCGACCAGACATGCGCGAAGCAGATGATGAGGTGATGCGACGGGCCACGGCAGTTTACGTCGACACCCGGATGGGCGCCTTGAGCGAGGGTGGCGACCTGGTCCAGGCATTGGCCAGCCACGCGCTTGCCAACTCAAAGATCGTGGCGGAACTGGCTGATTTGGCCGGCGGTTACCCGGTTCACCGAGCGGACGATCAGATCACTGTTTTCAAGTCGGTGGGTGCATCGATCGAAGATCTTGCCGCGGCGGAGCTCTGCTTGAACAACCGACCCTCTTGATTCCCTCGATTGGATCTCCCGGGCCAGTACCCGGCTAAAACGGGCAACGCTAAAAATGGGCGACGCTAATAATGGGCGACTTGCCAAGCAGTAGTGCCCAAATTTCACCCTGTTCCTGACCCACAACTCTACCCATCCCGTGCAACCCGCCAAATAAACAACAAAATATACGGCCGAAGTTCGATGAAACGGTCTCGGCAACTGGCAGCCCAGTTTAAAGTAGGTTTATCCGGGTCAGGACTGTCGGTTACCGATCGGGTTGGAAGCTTCGATTGGGGGTTTCCAGCACAACTCCGTTGATCGAGACTAAAGGGACTGACTTGAAATGAAGCCGTTTGAGAGCAGCCTGCAGAAAACAGAAAAATGGAACCGAAAACAACACTCAAGAAAAATGCGCCTGGCGGCATTGACACGTCGCGCAACTCTTTTGAAAAGATCCCGATACGGGTTTTCGACCAAGCCAGCGAGGCTTCACACGCTATCGCCGGGCATATTGCTGGACTGATACGACAACGCAGCCAGCAGGAGCGACTATGTGTGTTGGGCTTGGCGACCGGCAGCACGCCCATTGGAGTTTATGCGGAATTGGTGCGAATGCACCGCGAGGAAGGGTTGTCGTTCAAAAATGTGGTGACATTTAACCTGGATGAATATTACCCGATCCAACCGAACGAACTTCAGAGTTATGTTCGCTTCATGCATGAGCATCTGTTTGATCATATCGACATACCCGCCGAGAACATCAACATTCCAGACGGATCGCTTGACAAGGAGGAGGTTGCTGAATACTGCCCGCAATACGAAGCTAAAATTGAGATGATGGGTGGAATAGATATCCAGATACTGGGAATCGGCCGTACTGGACACATCGGTTTTAATGAACCCGGATCCAGCAAAAATAGTTTAACGCGATTGATCACACTGGATAAAATCACCAGGGCAGATGCATCCAGTGATTTTTTTGGTGAAGAAAATGTACCTCGACGGGCCATCACGATGGGGGTTGGGTCGATCCTGAGTGCCCGTGAAATTCTCATTATCGCCTACGGTGAACACAAGGCGCATATTTCGGCCTCCGCCATTGAGGGCGAGATGACTCCATCGGTATCGGCAAGTTTTTTACAGGAACACCCCCGCTCCAAATTCATTCTTGACCTTTCCGCCGCACAAGGTCTGACCCGTTACCGCTGCCCCTGGTTAACTGACTCGATCGAATGGACCAAATTCCTGACCCGAAAAGCTGTCTTGTGGTTGGCACAGCGCGTGAACAAACCGATCCTCAAATTAACGGACGAAGACTATAACGAAGAGGGATTGCAGGGCCTGCTGGCCGATCATGGCCCTGCCTACGACATCAATATTCGTGTGTTTCGACAACTGCAGTCTACCATCACCGGTTGGCCAGGCGGTAAACCCGCCAAGTACTACCGGCCGGGTGATATCAGGACCGAACGCGACGAGATTTTCCCAAAACGTGTACTGATCTTTTCGCCCCACCCCGACGATGATGTCATTTCAATGGGCGGCACGCTCATTCGCTTGGTCGACCAGCAACACGAAGTTCACGTCGCCTATCAGACCTCGGGCAACATCGCAGTATTTGACGATGATGCGATCCGTTTTTGTGAATTCGTAGCCGACTACAACCAGGCTTTTGATCTGTCCAACGATCAAACCAAGAACCTGGAACGCAAGCTGGAGGGCTTTCTCAAGAACAAGCCGCCAGAACAGGTTGATGGTCCCGAAGTTCAGTTGATCAAAGGGCTAATTCGCCGGAGCGAGGCCAAGGCGGCCACCCGGCTGTGTGGCGTCCCTGGTGAAAACTTGCACTTCCTGAACATGCCTTTTTATGAAACGGGCGAAGTCAAAAAGAAGCCATTATCCGACGACGACATCCAGATCATCATTGAACTTTTCCAACAGATCAAGCCACACCAAATTTATGCGGCCGGCGATTTGCGTGACCCACATGGGACTCATCGAACCTGCCTGAGTGCCGTACTGCAAGCTTGCCAACGCACCAAGGAGGAACCTTGGCAGCGGGACTGCACCGTCTACCTGTATCGCGGCGCTTGGCACGAGTGGGAGCCGCACGAAATCGAGATGGCCGTTCCGCTCAGCCCTAACGAAGTCGTTCTCAAGCGTAACGCCATTTTTAAACACGAATCACAAAAGGATCGGGCTGTATTTCCGGGACATGATGCCCGGGAATTTTGGCAGCGGGCCGAAGACCGCAATGCCCAGACGGCGAGGTTATACGACAACCTGGGCCTGGCTGAATATGAAGCGATCGAGGGATTCGTAACCTGGAAGGGCGAGCAGTCACTTCCGTAAATCGACCCGGGCTGAAACCAACATGAACGATGAATCTGCGTTAAGCCCAAAACGGATGCTCGAGTTGGTGCAAGTCTACCGGGACGGACTGCTCGATGATGTCCTTCCGTTTTGGTTGAACCACGCAATCGATGATGAGTTTGGCGGGATCCTGGCATCGGTCAACCGGGATGGATCACGCATCGATACCGACAAGAGTGTTTGGCAGCAGGGCCGTTTCACCTGGCTGCTGGGCGAACTGTACAACGATCCAAGATTGCAAGATCACCCTCAACGCGACCAATGGCTGGCCATTGCGATCGACAACCTGGAGTTTTTGTCGCGGCACTGCTTTGATCCACAGGATGGAAGGATGTGGTTTCAGGTCACCCGCGATGGGCGGCCACT
>JABACA010000089.1 GCA_014237975.1 Mariniblastus sp.
TGCCCGTGAATGATCCGACAATCAAAGCGAAACGATGGCAGCCACGATTCAGCCTGCGAACGTTCCTGGTCCTGACTGCGCTGCTGGCCCTGGCCAGCGGCTGGTTCAGCCATCGGCTACTACGGGCAGAGTCACAGAAAAAGACCTTGGAATGGATCCGGAACATCAATGGCAGCAGTGCTGCTTACGGCTTCAACCTGAGAGTTTACACGCATCGGGAATGTGGGTTCATCGGTTACCGACGGAACTTCAAGCCAATGCCCAAATGGGCCCCCTCAATTATTGTTCGCTGGCTGGGCATTGACTTTTTTGCTACCGTGCAATCCGTCTTTCTGTATTACCCGTCGGACATTGAGCCGCTAGCCAACCTGGACCAAACGGTCAGCCTGGAAATTGTCAGCCATGGCGTCGATATCAGCCCGATCGCGCACTTGAAAAACCTCAAATTTCTAGCCCTCTCTCGCGGCGACCTTCCTCCGGATCCGGATCCAACCAAACAGGACCTGTCCCCGTTGGTCAATTTGGTCGAGTTGGAATATCTGGACCTGACCGACACCTATACCGACGATTTGTCTCCATTGGCAAACATGAAACAACTTCGCTTCCTCAAGCTGAAAGGGATGGGCAACGCGGCCAACCTCTTTCCACTGCGTGGTCTGGTTCTGCTCAAACTCCTTGACCTCCAGGGCAACCCGGGCTTGACGGACTGCAGCAGTTTAAGCAGCTTGTCAGAACTGGAATACCTGGATTTGTCGGAGTCGAAGATCACCGATCTGACGCCGCTGCAAAATTTGAGAAAGCTCAAGCAACTGAACCTGTCCGAATGCACCATGGCTTCGGATTTAGCCCCTTTGACGCATCTGGTCGAGTTGGAGTACTTGGATCTGAGCAACACCTCGATTGATGACTTGTCACCTTTGGTTAATATGAACAAACTTCAGCAACTCAAGTTGTGTCATACTGGGGTCACTGACTTGACACCGTTGCGAAACCTAAGCAACCTGCGATTACTTAAACTCGATGGCAATGCGGAAATTAGTCAAGCTGAAATTGCCCAACTGTTAAAGGCGCTGCCTGATTTAAAGGCTCGCCGGTAAATAACGCAACGTGGTTGCCGCTGACCACGTTCAAGGAAATGAACAAATCGTGCCCAACGTCATTACCGAGCAATGCGGCGTCGTACGGTCCCCTTACAGTGGAGCATCGTAGTGGCCCATCCTCGCGGCACCGACGCGGAGGCTTTTCAACCTGCTGCCCGCTTACCTGGATCCCGCTTTATTTCCCCGATTCGACTCCATCGTTGCCCTGCTTCCCGGTCAGCACCTGCGGGTCCTTGAGCACCAGGTAATGACCATGGTCGGCCGTCACGATCACGGCCGCATCATCCCAGCTGCTGTTTTCCTCGACCCAGTCGACGACGACCTGGAAGGCCGCCTCGCCACTCAGTACGGCGCCAATCGAATCGTCGATATTGTTCTTATGGTTGGCCCAGTCGACATCGCCCGCTTCGACTAACAACCAAAACCCTTTTTCGTTGGTTTGCAGCACTTCCAGCGCCGCACTCGTCATCTCGGCCAAGGTCGGGTTTTCCTCAATATCGCCCGGCTTGTAGCGATCCTGGTGGTTCGTGCCACGGGTCGGATCAAACCCACCGTCGGCCGTCTGAAATGGCAGGTGCCCCCGTTTGACACCGAACAGGCCCAACAGCCGCTTGCCATCCTGGGCTGCCCGCGCCGCGGCGCGGGCCAGCACCTGGCTACCGTCCTCCTCCTTGGTCCGGGTGGCGACCACGTACGGTC
This sequence comes from Mariniblastus sp., assembly GCA_014237975.1. Classification (GTDB taxonomy): domain Bacteria; phylum Planctomycetota; class Planctomycetia; order Pirellulales; family Pirellulaceae; genus Mariniblastus. The sequence goes on from JABACA010000089.1 coordinate 1,800, forward strand.
CACCATGCTGGACATCGATTTTTTTCAGGTCGTCCGCCGCAATTACCTTGTTGCCCGGCACGTAATTGGCTCCCTGGCTGGCCCGATCATCATCGGCGTTTTCTCCCCAACCGCCCCCGATCAGGACATCCAACCCTGGCAACGGTTCGTCTTTGTGGGCAATCGATTTCAAGCCGACCATGTCGCGGGTCAAATCCTGGTAGTCGTCGCGGGTAACATTGTTGGCATAGGCACACGCACAGGTCGCGTGGCTGAGTTGGACACTCGAAACCACGCCTACCGAAAATCCGTGATCCTGTAATTGCCGGGCCACGGGTATCACCTGCTGGCCAGCAATATCGACGTTGATGGCGCCATTGAACGTCTTGATGCCGGAAAACAGGCTGGTCGCCGAGGCGGCCGAATCGGTGACCTCGTGCGGCAGTCCCTTGAATTCACCCAGCAGGTACGTGTCACTGACGGACGGCTGCCAGGGATTGGAGCCACCGTAAGCGGCCGAATAACCGCCGTTGGGTCGGTCCGGGCAAACGACGGTTTGCGCATCGACATCCCATTTCGAACAATCGTTGTGAGGACTCGTGACAAATGATCCAAAGTCGCGGCGGCCGATCGTATCATCCTGAAAAGCCAACCCGGTTCCGGCACCACGCGAGTAACGGACAGCCTGCTGCTTGTAAATGGCGGCTGCCTGGATCGTCTGCCAGTCCATCCCGTCAAATACAAACACGATCATATGCCGTTTACCGGCCTTGAATGCCTGGCGTTGCAAATCATAAATATCGGTCTGATCAAAATACTCGGCTTGCAGGTTCAAGGTCTCGGCGGGCAGACCGCCATACAGCTCTTTCAGCCTCGCCTCGTCCCGGTAACAGCTGTTGCCGCCTTGGTAACGATCAAGCGTTACGCCAAACGTATAAACGGGGATCAGGCGGTTGGAATGGGACGTCCAGCTCCCATAGTTGTCCGGCTGTCGCCCCCAATGCGCCCAATTGGCAAAATTCGATTCGGTCGCCTGTAACTGTAAACGACGAACATGATCTTCCGCCGTGCCATGAGTCGCAGGCTCTTGGCCGGCAAGCGGTCCCGTGAAAAAAACGAAAACCAACAGGAACACCCCCATGCAGGTCAAGATCTTCATCGCGATTGAGTGCCCGCAGGCATGCCCTGCACAAACTGATGTTGGCCGCCAGGAATTCTTATCCGTTAAAAGGGTGCTAGGACTCAAGAATTCTTCCGTACATATCTGGGCGTCGATCATTGAAGCGATGTACTTCATGTTCACCCGGGATGTTGACCAGGTGTTTTTTCCGGGCAAATTCCGGGTCGATATCCGCGTATAGAATTTCCTCGTCGCGGTGATCTGCAAATGCCAACACGGCTCCGCGCGGGTCGCAAATCTTGCTCTTGCCGACAAAGTCAAACCCGCGTTCGGTTCCAACCCGATTGACGGACATGAAGTAAACATGGTTTTCCAATGCCCGGGCATCCGGAATGACGTCGGCCGTCAGCCCCGAGGTAGGAGGCCAGTTGGTAGGCAGGGCAATCAGGTCCGCACCCTGCAACGACAAAATACGAGCCGCCTCCGGAAAGGAACTGTCATAACAGATGTTCATTCCAAGCCGACACAGTTTGGTCGGGATCACTGCAAACGGTCGATTACCGGGAGTCGTGAAACGATCGACACCCAGGTGCGGCAGGTGAACTTTTCGATACGTTCCCAGCACCCCGGTACCGTCCACCAGCGCCAACGAATTAAATAGCTGGTCGTCCTCCCGTTCAAGAAAACCAATAATGGCCATCGTATCGAACTGTTGGCAAGCAGCCGTCAGCTTGGCCAACGAAGGTCCATCCACCGTCTCGGCGCACTGCTGAGCCTCCTGCAACGAACTGAAGCAATAACCCGTCATGGAACATTCCGGAAAGACGGTCAGCTGGGCGCCCTTTTCAACCGTCGCCTGCAGGAACTGAATGACACGATCGAGATTCGTGTTAACATCACCCAGCTGGATGTCCATTTGAACACCGGCGACTTTGAATTTCCCAGTCATGAGATTTGACCTGTTTACTTTTCTGCCGGTTGGGCTGGTTCCGATTCGAGTTCGATGGACAGTTCTTTTGCCAAATTACGGTAACCGGGGTTCTGATCATCAATCGCCAACAGCTGATTGACAAATTGAACCGCTTTGGAGTAGTCCTTGGTCTGTCGATAATAGGTAGACAGGGCCAACAGGTATTGCGGAACCTCGGGTGCCTGTTCGTGGGCTGCCAGCAAATACTCCTCCGTTTTATCCAGCTCGTTCTGGATGTAACAGGACATGGCATATCGATAAAACAGGGCATGCGTATTGGGTAAATCCTTGCTACGGCGGATGTCCGTGACCAACAATTCATGTTCCTGTTTACGAAGCTCATTTGCTTCCAGCAGGAATTTCTGGATTTGTTGGCTGATTTCTTTCAGTTCCGCTACCGATACCTGGTTCCCCGAAGACCTCAATTCCTGGTCGATCTGTCGAGCATTGGACTCAAGTAGCGCTGCCAGATTCGATCGGGGGCCGGCAAAATAGGGATCGAGGCGGATGGCCGCGCGGTACGCTTCCATCGCTTGCTGGCTTTGATTCATCAACTCGTAAATACTTCCCAGCATCAGGTGATTACGAGGCCGATCATTTTCCAGTAATAACGATTCTTTGTACTCCTGAAGCGCTTTTTCAAATGACCTGCGTTGATCCGCATTGGACCATCGATTCCGCAAGTCGGTCGGAATGCCTGCCGCTACCGCGGCCGCGCTAATTCTGACCCGTCGAAACGGGTGATCGGTCAACTGGTTCACGACTTCGACCAATGGTTGCAACTGTTCCTGCAACTCTGTGGCAGAAGTCGCACGTTCCAGGATTCGGGCAATCGCTGTATCGATCCGCGGCAGCGCCGCACTGACAACCTTGGCATCACTATCCTGGGTTGCCTGGATCGCGGTCTTCAACGACTGAGGGCTCTGATCTTGGCCCAACTCCTGCAGGACTGTCGCTCGAATGATGGCGGGCGCCGTCCCATCCAGGGCAAGTTGCATCATTACCGCCGGACTGTCGGCTGCTCCTGATTTTGCATGTGCCAACCGTTCGTAATATTGGGTCTTGGTCGGTGCACCGGTCGGATCACGATACCACTGGTTGACCGCATCCAGCATTTGCTGGTCAACACGTTTCAATTCATCGGCAACCGCGGGGTTTCCCAGTTCTGCCTGGATCAACCAATCCAAATACTGGGTGAGATCTTGCTGGTCAGCCTGATCGAGCTTCGTTTTATCAATGTGGCATCCCGTACAGGCATTCGGTGTCCCGTACTTGACGCTCATATCCGGGCGAGGCACTCTCAAACTGTGATCCCGCCGAGGATCAACATCCATATACGTGGTAGAAGGCATGTGGCACTCGACGCAGCTGGCACCGGGAGTTCCCATTTCATGGTGATGATGGTTGACTGAATCATATTTTCCGGCCGGATGCTGATGGCAGGAAGTACACAATTGGTTATCGTCAAATTTTAATCGGGCCGAATGGGGGTCATGGCAATCGGTACATCGAATCCCCTGGTGGAACATCTTGCTTTGAATAAAGGAACCATAGACGTAATCTTCATCGCGAATTTGGCCATCGTGCTGATAAACCTGATCTGCCAGAACTTGGCAGGCAAAAAAATCATCAAAACGGTCACCCGCTTGAAAGCCATTACAAACGCCCGTTCGACGTGAATGGCAGGGAGCACAGGATTCGACTTGCGGCAGGTTGCTGGCCGTTTTCAGCTTGGCCAGTCCATATCCATGTTGCTTGTCCCAGAACAGGCCTTTGTTTCTGGCGAGCTCCACGTGCAGGCTACCCGGACCGTGGCACGCTTCGCAACTGACGTCGATTTCCGAAAACGTCGTATGGTAATGCTGGGTCGCCGCATCATAATTTCGTTGCAGATTGGTACTGTGACACTCTGCACAAGACGTATTCCAGCGTTGAGTGATGCCTGTCCAGTGCAATGGATCCGTCGAGTCGATTTTCTCATCAACATCGGGTGGGGTCAGATAAAACCAACGCTTGCGAACCGTGTCCCACGATAATCTGAGCACCTGAAGTTGCCCCACTTCGTCTTCTTTGGCGTTGGGGTCGCGACGCAATTCCACCATATATTGCTGCAGCGGTTCCACGCCGAAGACGTACTTGACCTCAAAATCCTGCATTTCACCGTCGGGACCTTCGGTGTTAACCATGAATTTTTCGCCATCGCGAAAAACAGTGGATGTCACACCGTAGTGCGGGATCTTGGCGCCATCAAAATTCGCCAGCACCGTTTCATCGTTGGCCACATCCATTGCCATGTCATGATGAGACCCGTGAAACAAATCGGCCTGGGTTTGGTGACATTCGATACAGGATTCTCGTCCCACATACGTTGCGTGAACATCGCCGGCCAGCGTGCTGTTGTAGTCAACGTATAAGTAACCACCAATCACCGCTCCGAACACAATGGTGGCGACAAAAACCGAACGCCAAGCGTACCGGGTCAACTTGGGATTATCTTTTCCGTTTTCCATGTTCAATCAACTAAACAAGCTTTTCTCACATCGTACTTACAATGGAATGAAATCTCTACCGGATGACTGGCAGCACTGGGGCCCAACCCGTTATTTACGACACCAAATCTGATTGGTCAAAAATATTGCCAAGGAATCGGCCCTGTTTTCAACCTGCCAACCGCCCATCAAATTGGGAAGAGGAGAAAGAATAGAGACTATTGGGAGATTTGGGACTCCACCAGATCCCATCCCAAGACCGAATTGCATTCACCCTAACAACATCTGTTACTTCGATAATAACGTCCATCTCCGATTGGCCAATGGCTATCCTTCGTCAGGATGCCGTCTAATAAAACACGTCTTTCCCTACCTATTTATGCTCGGCTTCGATTCCGCAGAAGCCGCTGGTCTTGGTCAACCTAAAAAAAATTGCTATCAGGAAATACGTGCGGCCTATCGGCCAAATTCAGATTGGGCAAACCAAATCGACCTGGGTTGCGTAACCATGCCAACTCTCTGGAAAACTCACATTAGCCGAGGGACACCTGGTCAACTGTGCTAGCTCCAAATCCACCTTGATGAGCGATGTTCGATCTTGTAATTACGCGGCAATCAAAAACATAAGAGTTTTAGGTCAACGGATGGACCATACATTGGAATCAAAAAATAAATCCTCGTGGAATGCAGTTCGGTCGGGACTCTGTCATTCCATATTCAAAATCGTCTGGGTGGGAATGTTTTGCATTGCCTGCAATCTCGCGGGTTCTCAGACATCATGGTCGTGTCAACAAGAGAACCTCACACCACCAGAAGACAACACAACCATTTTAAGCCAGCGATCTGGCCCAAAGGTTGCCGACGTCGTGATTACCGGGAACAACGTGCTGCCCACCCACGCTGTAAATCGCAATATCTCGACCCGAATCGGGCGTTATTTCGACCCCGACCTGTTGCAACACGACGTCGACCGACTCTGGAGAATGCCAGAAGTCAAACGTGTGAACGGTCCGTTTATCAAGGAAACACCCGAGGGCCTGGTCATCACGATTGACATTGTCGAGCGCCAGTTAATCCGTTCCATCCAAGTGATTGGCAACCGGGGTATTTCTGACCGAGAGTTGCGCAAGAAAACAAACTTGACCGATGGTGATCCACTCGATTTGAATGCAGTAAGAATGGCCAAGACCCGCATTCAGGACCATTACAAGGAGAAGGGCTATCCGCGGACTCAGGTCGAGGTAATGCAGGGCGAAGACATCGAGCGAGGAGATATCGTATTCCTGATTCACGAAGATCAACAACAGAAAATATGGAATGTGAAATTTGAAGGGAATCAATTTGTATCCGATTCTCGTCTCAAAACAATGATTCAATCCAAACCGGGCATTCTGAAAGTTGTTGGCGGATTGGTGAAACGGACCGAAATCGATCAGGATGTTGTCCGGCTGGCAAATTACTACAAGAGTTTTGGGTATTTCAATTGCCGTATTGGACGGGAACTTGAGGAAAGTAATGATGGGCGATGGATGACCATCCGGTTCATCATCGACGAAGGACCTCGTTACAAAATCCGAAATGTTTCCTTCATAGGGCAAGATGTTTATACCGACAACCAACTTTCCGCACTGGTAAAGCTGAAACCTGATGAGAAGAACATGCCGGATTTCAATGCCTCGAAGATGAACGAAGATGTTGTCTCGTTGCGTGAGCTATATGGTTCAGAGGGTTTTGTTTTTGCCAATGTGGAAGCGGAACCACGGTTTCTGGAAGAACCCGGGATACTGGACATCGTCTACAAGATTGCAGAGGGCGAACGGTACCGCGTTGGCCAAATCAACGTCCACATTGAGGGTGGCGGATTTACAAAAAAAGAAGTCGTGATTAATCGCATGTCATTGAAACCCGGTGACTGGATTGACTCTAACAAGATTACTGCCTGTGAACGCCGACTTGGTGCAGCACAGATTTTCGCCGGCAGGCAGGATCCCGGCGGCGCAACCGCCCCGAAGATCGTCATCAGAACACCCGAACTCCAACAACTGGAAAACGCTCAGCGAACCGCCGGTTCCGCTCCCAACACTGGAAACCGACTTCGTTAACCATGATTCGTTAATAAGCATTACCTGAGATTGCTAAAAACAATGAAAACCAACAAAACAAAATGGACCGGAAGCTGTCTAGCCGGAGCAGCGTCCCTAGTTATTTTCCTCGGTGGCTGCGCCTCGGGACCATTTGGAAACAGTTTTTTCAATCGGACTAAAGACAGCCCCCTGCCACCACCGGTAGTAATTAGCCCTGACGGGACGTTACAAACCAACGACCAGATCAATAGTCATGAAGCTCGTTCCGACGGGACTGCACCGGACATCATGATCGACACGTCCGACTTGGGCGAAAATAACTGAAATCGTTGCTGTCCTGGGCGACTGCCAATGATCGCAGCCGCCGCCGACAATTCGACCTGATTTTGATTGCTGAATGAAATGCCACTCCGAAAGATATTTTTTGTTCGAATGTTGACGGTTAGCCTAGCGGCTATATCGGTTTCAGTCGCAGGCTGCATGTCTGGACCATTCCAAACCAACCGTGCCGGGATCCCACAAAACAGTCCTGTCATAACGGAACCTGAAATGGATCCGGTCGACAACAACCGATCTTTTCAACACTATCTAAATCCGGAAACCAACCAGCAGCCGTCCGCCACCAAAGAGGTTTCACAATCAAACCCAGCAGTCGTCCCTGCATCGATGGAACCGGAACTCCTCGAGCCAACAAATGACACGGTGGTCTATCGCGCTCAAAGTCAGGATTATTCAGGCCAACAGCAAGCGGGGCAGGCCAGCACGATCCCCACCCAAGGCGACCCACAGACACGTGTCCAGCCAGCTGCCCGACAGTACCCTGAATTGAATGCCGGCCCGCAGGGCGCGATATTCAATCCAGGCAATCAGGACCCCATCAATGGTGGCAGCATTAACACCGGCGCCCCCAACGAAGCCAGTCCCCTGGTGCAACTCGACCCGATGGGTGGCGTGGTGGGTTTCCCTACCAACTACGCGGATCTCGATGTCTATGTGGCGGAAACCCAAACTGGAAAAATAAATTTCGGGGGTGCTTACAATTCGGAGAACGGAATCGTCGGGCAGTTTGTCATCGATGAGCGCAACTTTGACATTTGGGCATTTCCCCGCAGCTTCAGAGACATCTGGAATGGCAATGCTTGGCGCGGTGCAGGACAGACCTTTCGCCTGGAATTGGTCCCTGGACGACAAGTCCAACGTTATCTTGTCAGCTTTGCCGAACCCTACCTGTTCAATACGGGTATCAGTTTCAGCAGCAGCGCCTACCTCTTCGATCGAAATTACTATGATTGGAGCGAACAGCGGCTTGGTGGGCGATTGGCCCTGGGCTACCGCTTAACCCAGGATCTGTCTTTGAGTACGGGAATCCGTATGGAAAATGTCAATCTTTATGATCCTCGTTTAAAAACGTCGCCCGAATTAAACGCTTCCCTTGGTGACACGGACCTGTTTATCGGTCACGTTGGTTTGATCCGGGATACCCGAGACCATCCCTACATGGCAACCGAGGGAACCTTTTTTTCAATGACATTTAACCAGGGGTTTGGTGAATACGACTTTTCGCGCGGCGATTTCGATTTCCGAAAATACATGTTGATGTACCAACGACCGGATGGTTCGGGACGACACACGGTTTCGCTCGGTTCGCGACTGGGCTTTTCCGGCTCCCAGACCCCGATATTCGAAAATTATTTTGCCGGTGGATTTTCAACCATGCGTGGTTTTGCGTTTCGTGGCGCATCACCGGTGCAAAATGATGTCGTTGTGGGTGGTGAATTTCAATGGCTCAATACGGTCGAATACATGTTCCCCTTGACGGCCGATGACATGGTTAAAGGAGTTCTATTCTGCGATTACGGTACGGTTGAAGAGAATATCGAAATCACCCCCGACACTTTCCGAGTGGCGCCTGGTTTTGGTTTTCGAGTCCACATGCCGGCCGCTGGAATAGGCGCCCCGTTGGCATTTGACTTTGCGTTTCCCGTTGCCAAGGCCTCGACCGACCAGGAACAGATGTTCAGTTTCTACATGGGCGTCCTGCGATAACTGGAAATACGGGGCGGGTCACCATTGTCAATTCAGCTGGCGGGTCGATGGTCTTTTCCTGCCCCCGATGTTGGACCAAAATCCGGTTTTTCATTGCTCACTGATGCCAGGCCATACCATGAAACCTCGACCCACGGCGGATCCTGATTCGATACGCTCGGTAGTTTCCGAGTTAAGAAACGTCAATAGTGTGTTGGTGATTACAGGAGCCGGCCTGTCGGCGGATTCCGGTTTGCCAACCTATCGCGGCATCGGTGGACTGTACGACGATGAATCCACCGAGGAAGGGATGTCGATCGAGAAAGCCTTGTCGGGATCCACCTTTCAAACGACACCCGAGATCACCTGGAAGCATCTTGGCCAGATAGAACATTCCTGTCGCGAGGCCCAATTCAATCGAGGCCACCAAGTACTTGCCTTGATGGAGCAACACTTCGAACGGTTCTGGATCTTGACGCAGAACATCGACGGGTTTCATACGGCTGCCGGATCAAAAAACGTCATCGAAATTCATGGCAACCTATACCAGCTTGCCTGCACGGCCTGTGACTTTAAAACTGCCGTTGATGACTATGCCAACTTGGCAATACCACCGTTATGCCATGCGTGTGGCTGCATGCTTCGACCCCAAGTCGTTTTGTTTGATGAGCAACTTCCGGAACCAGCTCTAAACACGCTGTACATGGAAATGAGAAATTCGTTCGAGGCAGTCATCACGATTGGCACATCCAGCTATTTCCCATACATCGTCCAGCCCGTCAGAATGGCTCAGCAAACCGGTCGTTTTACTGTCGAAATCAACCCTGACCAAACTCCCGTTTCCAAGCTGGTTGACGAAAAATTATCCGCCCCGGCAGCCGCCACCCTGGATGAAATCTGGCGTCAGATGAACCATTCTTGAAAAAACGCAAGTTCACGATCTTCCAGGAAGCCACGTCCCTTTGGCGAGATTCATTTATTCGTCCAGGCAAAACACGGCTTTCAAACATCCATCTTTACGATTGGCAAATATATCGTAAGCCTGCTCGCATTCACTGATCGAAAATTCATGCGTGATAAACGAATCGACGTCTAACAGTCCCGACTTGACACTGTCGCTCAACCGATCCATGTAATGCCTGGCAGGACAACGGCCAGTACGGTAAGTAAGATTCTTGTCGTATGCCTCAGCAGGGCTGAAGCCGAAATGAGGAGTGCAATGACAACCGATCACCGACATGATTCCACCGGGCCGTATCAACTTGTAGGCAAGCTGTTGGGCCAGGGGAATTCCAACCAACTCCATGACCGCATCCGCACCGCGGTTACCCGTCAGTTCGCCAATTCTGGCCAGGGCAGATTCACCGCTGTCAAAACCCTCAGCCCCTAACGATTCAGCCATCCTGCGACGTTCCACGATTGGGTCGATTGCAATTAACCGCTCAGCTCCCAGGTGCCGAGCGGCCAGGATACACAGTAATCCAACGGTGCCGCACCCGATGATTGCGTAAACACCACCCGCCGACACTTCTGCCATTTCAGCACAATAGAAGCCAGTACTCAGATTGTCTCCCAGCAACAATGCCTGGCGGTCATTGATGCCATTGGGAATCACTTTCAAAGTGCCGCTCGCCAGGGGAACCCGAACGTATTGACTTTGGCACCCCTGTAAGCCGACTCCCTGTTGCACCCAGCCAAACAGCTGCCCCAGTTCACAGCGGGATGTCAGTCCGTTTCGGCAATAATAACACTGACCGCAATTGGTCGAAAATGGCGCATAAACACGATCGCCAACCTGGAAATTGCAGACCTGCGATCCCAGTTCAACGATCTCGCCGACCATCTCATGGCCCATGACCGTTCCCACGTCCAGACCGGATTCGCGTCCACAAAACGGGTGTAAATCCGAGCCGCAAAGTCCCGCCACAGAAACACGAACAATCGCATCCGTCGGGGAGACGATTTGAGGTTCCTCCAGCGACTCCAGTTTGACCTGCCTAATTCCCTGAAAACAAGCAGCTTTCATTCCGTGTCCCTCGACTGCCGGTCGTGTACTCGGGCCGGGCCCCATGAAGACCGGCAAACTAAAGGCCGGTTAACTTAGCTTCTGACGGACCTGATGCCAAGTAGCAAGCAACTCTCGTCAGGCGCCACTCGATTGTCGAGTTTCGCCTGGAGCAAAAAAAAAGGCCGCCCCCGTTGAGACAGCCTTTTACCTGTTCATTTCGAATTCGCCATGTCGCAGAATTAGACAATGGCCAAGTCAGATAATAGCGAGGCTCGTTCGTCGTCATCTACCTGGAAATCCGTGTCCCGAAGATCGGTTTCTAATCCCATCAGCAGCGAATCAATGGAACCGGCCAACGTCAAATCGGTCTCATGAACCGAAATGAAACTGGGCCTGTCACCATCGCCGTCATTGCCGCCATCGCCTTCACTGCCACCACCATGCATCGGAATTTCTTCGGAATCCTGCAGGGCTTCGATGTTTTCAAAAGCAACATCTTTAAATCCATTGGCGAATTTCCAAACCCCTTTACTCGGTCCGGTCATATGCAATTCACGTCCGTCCTGCAGTGGGTCGCCCAGTACATTCAGGAAGTCACCTTCTGCCAGTGGATCAGCCAATTGGCCCGCCTCGGGCAGGTTACCATCTACGAACATCCTGACCGAAGAACTTGGCTGGACACTAAAATAGTTTTGCTGATCTGTGCCATCCAGGCGTGAGAATTCGACCGAGGCATAGTTCACACCGGAAAACGTTGGACGGATATGGGAACCCACGGCGTTCAGGTTGGTAATCTGCTGATCGTCCATGTAGTAATCAAAAGCGACGCCTACACCGCGATCGTTGGCGTAAACACGATCACTTCCCGGACCGCCTATCAGATTCAATTCACCTTGCAGCCTGCTAAGGTTGCCGTCGTCACCGGCCAGCGTCGACCCCACATTAAAGTTGTCATTTCCGTCCTGAGCATAGACGACAAGGTCGGAATTGGGGGTGGTTGTATAAACGTTGACGACGTCATTGCCAACTCCCATATCCAAAACCATTTTATCGACGTCGGTAGTTCGGTGAACGAACATCAAGTCGAAACCGGATCGAGTCAAAACAGTCATGTCCGCAGACCTGGAACCGTAAATCTGGACGATGTCGTCGTTACTACCCGTGTCAATCACCACGCTTTCGTGGTTTTGATCGTAGACAACATTTTCCTGTTTCCTGGCAACATAGGTTGGCCATACATCCACGCGGTCGACCACGGAAGAACCGTATATTTTCAACTCATCCGTACCGACAAGGCCCGTGTCGCGGGCATCGATATCGCGAATGTTTCGACCGGCAAAATCGACATCATACAGGTCAGAATCTTCGCCACCATCGATCCGCATGGCAGCATAAGCAAGCTCGGATACATAAAAACGATCCTCACCAGCATGTCCCAGGGCGGTAATGAATGAGTGCGCAACGCTGTCTTCGATCATGAATACGTCGTTGCCATCGTTTCCGTCGATGCGAATGCCATTGACGCCGCGAGCTTCGTCGACAACGACCGAATCATCGCCCTCACCAAGGATCAATCGCAGATAACGCATTTGGTTATTTCTAACCGTCAAGCTATCGTCACCCTCTTTAACATCGACGGTAACCACTTCGATCAGCTCGTCAAAGACGATCCGTTCCGTGGCCAACACGATTTGCTCGTTGTCGATCGTGATATCATCGTCACCGGACGTGGCCGTTAATAAAATCCGGTCGGTACAGGCGCATATCCCCGTATCTTCGATAAAGACAAAACGCTGAGCCCCATTCCCGACAGCCACCCGGTAAATATCACCACCGTCCTCACCATCTAATTCGATACTTCCCTGGGTCGCCTTGCGAACCGTGAATACGTCCCTACCGCCACCACCTTCAACTCTCAACGTGTTGGATGGCAACATACTTTTAATGTCAAACACATCGGCCAACGTATCAGATCCATGCACCTCAATACCTGCCAGGTCATCGACGACGGAAAAACCACCCAGTTCTGCCGTGTAATGGATTACGCCTGGCGAGAGACCCGATATTTGATTATCGGTGATGTCTACATGGTGTCCGCCACCCCCCCGGTTACTGACAAACAGCCGGTTTTGCCCCGCACCGCCATCGATAAACAGATCTTCCAGAATCAGGTTGGTGTTACCCATGTTACTGGGGGCATCGGTCGAGATATTGAATGTATCGTTACCATAACTTCCGTAAACATGCAGTTCTTTATCATTTGCCTGGATCGAGAACACGTCATCACCACCCGCTCCATCCACGGACAATTCTTCGATTCCAGGGTAAACAAAATCAATATGCTGGTTATTAAAGGTCAGATCGTTATATCGCATGACCAGTACATCGTCGCCCGAAGTCCCCTCTGCAAACAGTTGATCATGTTCACTACCGACGCTGTCATGAATGGTCAACAGCCCACTGGTTAACGCTCGCAATGACAGTCGATAAACATCATCCCCCGCACCACCGTAGAGATCGACCAATGCGCGGATACTCTCGTCGACGAAGAAATAGTCGTTGCCCGCCATTCCTCGAATGACTGTATTGAGATTGGTGTAATCAACGTAGAAGGAATCCCCAGCATCGGTACCATGCAATTCCTCGACTTGCATAAAACGGTGCAGACCATCAATCTTGCCGGCATGTCCTGTTTGGACGCGATACTCATGACCCTGTGTATCAATGATTTTCAGTGTGTCGTAGCCGGCACCTCCGCGTAATGTCAAACCACCGTCGGTGGTGATCTGGCCATTGCTCATATCAAGAATGATCGTATCGTTACCCCCTTTGGCATCCACGTTCAAGATATTCAAGGAACTCATTTCAAACGTGTCCGTCGTAACACCGTCAAACGTCACGTCAATCCAGTCCGGGTTGGTGGAATTACGACGCAAGACGATCGTATTATCTCCGTCGTCCCCGTGAACCGTCGGATTGATGGCAAACAGGCCCGACTCGGAAACCTGGATGCTCCAGTTGTTATCCGTATTGGCAAACTGCTGGAACGTCCACACGCTAAAGGGATCGGAAGGGTCAATTTGCGTCGAGCTGCTACCGCTCCAACGATTGACGCCTCCGGCATCCTCTCGGTGATAATCTCCCAATCCCCGCTGCAATAATTGCGAAGGCACGTCAAACTCGACATTCGGGGTACCGTCCAACCCGTATACCGTATAGCCCATGCTCACATAGGCGCCCGGCTGAAGGGTTGGCCCAGTCGCCGTAAACCCGATGGCAGCGATTCCCGTAGGACCCACATCGATGGAGGGTGAGAGGAAATCAAAATCGGAATTTGAAATTTCACCCTGGTTTGCAATCTGATTCGTGGCCGCATCGATCTGGTACCAACGGATAGCCGAGCTGCCACCCGAACCCATGACCGTGTGGACCGCCCAGACATAACCGTCCACAAGCTGAACGTTGGAATTAAAGTACGGTGACACGTTATCGAGAGACTCACCCAATGGTTGGCGGGCGTCGGGTGCCGCTGAGTAAAACGGAACGGTGATCGAGGTCGGCGCGGCCAACCCGGGCGAAACGCCATTCAGGTCAACCACGTCGGTTCGCATGATCGAGGTGCCGGAGCCAAACGTTCCCAGCCCAATCGCATCGCCACTGGAATTGTCATTTACGTCGTTACCGTACTGAATGGAACTGCCATAAATGGCCGGGTTCAGGTTTTCATAGCGAACCATATTGAACAGGTTCGGATCGGGATGAAACAGGTCACCCTTGGGTACACCATAAATGGCCGTTGTCAGGTTCGACATGTCAACCGACATGACCAACCCCGAAGCATCCGCTCCCAGCGAAAGAGTGGTGGCCGAATCATGGCCATCTGAGTCATCTGAGTCGGCAACAAACTGCAAGCTCTGCCAAGTGCCAGTCGGGTCCGAACTGTCAGACCAACTGATAAAGATCTCATTGGCCAATCCCTCATCGAGGGCAACCGCAAACCAGGTGCTCGAACCGTGATCAAAAACGACACGGGGATTGGACATGGACGAATCGACCGTGGCGCCGGCGTCGGTCCAGAACTGGTCCAGCGTTACGGATTGTTGCAATGCACCCGTCTTGTCAAACACGGAGACATTCCCGTTGATCATCTGGACGATGTGATCTTGCGACATGTCCGCCGACACGTTGGGGGTCAGCGACGATGACTCGGTCCCCAGCGTGGCACTGGTAAAATTGAAACCAACATCGATAGCCAGTAATTGGCGAGCTTCCAGTTGCTGATAGTCACAACGACCACGACGTACCTGGCGGGAGCGATTCTGTTTGTCGTTTCGACGACCTTTTCGACGAGAGCTCATTCGAAACCTCGGAAAGTGGTAATAGTCAATGCAATGAAAACGAGGAATCCAGTCGGACTGGAGTTACTATGTATGTTAATTGGGAAACCAATTATTTGCCTGTAAATATGGCGCTAATTCTTAGGGAATAGAAGGGTTTTGCACCGCGCCAACGGCCAAGAAAAGCGCTATCTTGGCCGGGACCCCCCCCATTTGAGCGAATTCTCGCCCGAATTAGAGCTGCCGGGCCGCTTTCAACCCGCCTTCAGCGCATTAAAAAAGGCGACGTGAAACACGTCGCCTGTGGAAGGTTGTTTTAAGCGAAACTAACTATTCAAGACCCGTGGTGGACTCTCCCAAGTCCATGCTTGCAAATTGCTGCAAAACCTCAGGAAAAACCGTTTCCGACACGAACCGGTTTGAGCCATCGCACATAGCAAAGTTAACCCCACCTGGGTGATTACTGTTGAACGGACGTTCGTTTGCGGGAATACCTTTGCCATCGATCAATGGAAGATTAAGGCTGTAGGGCCCTACCGACCGAGCACTCGCGAGTTGCCCGTAATTCTGACCAAACGCCCAACCATTTCTACGCGGAAAGTGCAAAACGTACTCAGAATTGTTCTTTGTTCGCGAGCTCTCACCAAACATAAACGTATTGGACATGCCATCGCTAATATCTACCGACGTTTTTGCCGCTGTACGAGGAGCTTGATTATAATACACAGTGCTCTGGTTTACCGTAAGTGATCCGTTCCCAGGGGTCCACCCGCCAAAAACGCCATGCCGAGAAATTTGACCCGCTGCGCTGGACAGGGGGGCGTAGGTTGGCGTAATGGATTGGTCAACCGGTCCCGCAACCCCTAGGTAATGCGTTGTGTAAAGACTTGTATTACCCGGAAGAGCAGCGCCAATGTCGTTGTTATTTGCGTCCTTGTGACCTTTAAAATAATCTGCCTGAGTCGACGAGGCACACAAAAAAGTATCAACCAAATTTAGACTCAAAGGATTTCTTCCATCACCTGAAGTCGCAGTTCTTTCAAAAAGGAAGGCATCGTATATATTTCCCTGTTCGAGGTACGGCAACAGGTAACAATGCAGGCTATAGCCTCGTTTGTTCCAATGACTGTCCGAGGCGGCTGGAAATTTCAGATGGGCACTCTGATAGTTTTGGGCCGCAACTGCCATCTGTTTCATGTTGTTCAGACAGCTGGTACGACGGGCCGCTTCGCGGACCATTTGGACGGCGGGAAGTAGCATACCGACGAGAATCCCGATGATGGCCATCACCACCAGTAATTCGACGAGAGTAAAACCTTTTGTTTTTTGATGAGATGTCATTAAGAACCCTCCAGTTCCAGTAACGCGTGTGTTTGAGGCAGGGAATAGTCTGACCAGGCCGGACGATACAAAGCACGCATGCCAGCCTTGGGCCCATCATGCAATACGGTTTCTCGGTTCAAAATCGTCCGGTGTTCCTCTTCGATTCTAGCAGACTTGGTCAAAAACGAAAGATAAATCGAGCTTTTTAAGCCCCAAAGCCAATCCGGCAGACCGATTTATCAGCATTGGTCTAATTAAAATGGCGTTTTATCAACCAAAACAGGCTGCATTAAACAAAACAGACACGATCACCCACCGCCCAACAAAATGGCAAACTAGTTTGATTTTCACTGGGCAATTGGTTTTCCCCACGTTTTGGTTGGCCAAACTCCCGATGCCAAGGTCTGATTATCACTCACAAAAAACGAATTGGCCAGAAAACCTCGGCTGGAACAAACGGAAACAAAAACCGTCGGCTGAGCAGAGGACGGAGCAAATGCTTAAC